>DAOVHJ010000020.1 GCA_030671945.1 Candidatus Heimdallarchaeota archaeon | reverse complement strand
CGACAGCTTCGCCAACATCATCGATGTCTTCATTCTTGTAGGCTTTTATCCATCCTTCCATTATATAGACGAATCCTTGACCTCCAGCATCTACTACTCCTGCTTTTTTAAGTACAGGTAATAGTTCTGGTGTTTTCTCAAGGGTTCCTTGTGCTGCATCATATGAAGTATCAAGCATTTCGATAAAACTTGAACCATTCTTTGCAGCCATACTAGCTGCTTCTGCAGATTTTCTAATAACTGTTAGGATTGTGCCTTCTTGCGGATTGAGTACCGCTTCATATGCTTTTGCTGCTCCATCAACAAAAGCTTGTGAGAATTCGTTTGGTCCTATGTCTTCACAATTGTTTAAAGAACTACTAAATCCACCAAAAAACTGGGATAATATAACGCCTGAATTACCGGTTGCTCCCATAAATGATCCCCGAGCAATTAATGAAGCTGTTTCTTTTGCAGAGGAAGAATTATTGTTTTCTAGTTCTTCAATGATTGCTTCAACTGTTAGATACATATTTGCTCCAGTATCACCATCAGCAACTGGAAAAACATTTATTGCATTTAAGTGTCGACGATACTTCTTCAGTAGATTTGCAGAAGCCTGCATCATATTATTTAATAATTTACCACTGAATAATTGAATTGTTGCCATTTTTTTATTACTCCTGTTTATTTTTAATAAAATACTGTTTTTAACTGACTACTAAGGTTTATTTAACTATGTCGAATTTAAACATTTCTTTTACGACTAAAAAATACTACGAAACCGCACTAAATGCTACGAAATTCGTATACATATAGACGAAATGAGACATATATACAACGGTTCGGAGAAGTTTAGTGCGAATATCGTTAGAAATTACGCGATAAATTTTGTTTTATATCTTCTTTTTTATTAATGAAATACAATAATTTATCATTTATTTATTAAATTTTTAAGACAAACAATGAATAAATAAAGCAGATTTGATTTTAATTAAGGGAATGTTTGTGGTTAATTTAAGAAATAACAATAGAAGCGTAATATATTTGAAAATTTTAACAAATCTTTTGAATTAAATTCGAAAATAATATGTTATTATGAGAATTGGTGCCCACGTCTCTATTGCTGGATCTATTGAATTATCGATTAAGAGAGCAATGGCTATAGGATGTGATACCTTCCAAATTTTCACTCGTAATCCTAGAAGTTGGACCTCAAAAGATCTAACAGAAGAAGTGATAGTTAAATTCAGGAATAGTGTTTCGGAATCGAACTTATGGCCTATTTACGCTCATATGCCTTATTTACCAAATATTGCTAGCCCTGATACAGAAATGTGGAAAAAATCAATTCTCCACTTAAAAAAAGAGCTTGAGAGATGCGATACTCTGAAAATTCCGTATATTATAACTCATCTTGGTAGTCCAAAAGGATCAAAAAAGGAAAAAGGAATTTCAAACATTATTAAAGCACTAAACAAAGTTTTCAAGAATTATAAAGGAAAATGTGTGATACTTCTTGAAAATACTGCTGGAAAAGATGGCAGTCTTGGTTCAAGCATTAAAGATATCTGTAATATTATTTCCAGGATAAAAAAACAAGAAAAAATAGGTTTTTGCTTAGATACTTGTCATGCTTTTGCATCAGGATATGACCTTAGAAAGTCAGAAATCATTACTGAAATTCTAAATGGTATCGATGAGTGTATTGGTTTAAACAAGCTTCTGTCAATTCACAGTAATGATTCAAAATTTGATTTAGGATCAGGAAGAGATAGACATGAACATATTGGTTTAGGATGTATAGGAGAAATAGGCTTCAAAGCTCTCTTGAGAGAAAAAAAATTAAGAAAAGTCCCCTTTATATGTGAAACACCTGTTGATGAAAGACGTGATGATAAAGGAAACTTAGAATATCTCAGACAGCTGCTTAAGAAGATTTAAGCCTAATTTTATCAGCTTATGCAAAAACATCATATGTACTGGCTTCTCTAGCAATAATTGGTGCCAAATAATCGATTTTCTTTGAAAATATTGGATTCATGCTTTTCGCTATTGTTACAATAATACTCATCTTTTCACTATTAAACATAGGAGCAACGGTGCTAATATCTCCTTTTGAGACTTCTTTTCTCATTGCTAATTCAGCTAAAATGCTTGCACTTGTTATAATCTCACTGATTTTGTCATTTACTTTCTGTACAACTGCACTTTCATCAATACCACGCAGGCTTGCTAAGAGATCTTTACAGAATTTGCTTTGTTCCCCACCGGTAACCTTACCTTTTATAAGATCAACAATAACTGCATCCTCATATGCTTTTGCTATGTTTCTCTTGGTACCGATTAAATCAGCTTCAACAATTTGGTTGGTCCAAAAAACTTTCTTCAAATCTTTATGTGGAGCAAATATCTCGAGACTAGCAATCGCAATTTCCGTCATAACTTCGTCGCCAGTAACGACAACAGGTCGACCCATTAGAATTGCTAAAATTGCTTTATCTAAATCTTTCTTTATTACTTTATTGAGAAATTGCATGCTACCCTTTGTTTTTGATTTTGTAATAGTAATCTTCCTTGCAGCATAAAATTCTTCAATTTCTATTTTATATGATTGAACATCTAGAAGGTCATCAATTTTTTGTTTAACTAAATTTGGCAGTGATTTTCCAAAAACGTATCTTTCTCTTACTAAATTGCTAACTCGTTTGCATTGTGTTGATAGAAATGGCGCTAATCGATACATTTGTAGTTGTTCTTTTGCATCCATTAATATGATTAAAGAGCATGACCTCTGACCTCCTCTTAGTTTTGGAGCAGGTATTGTAAAAAAATACGAAAAAGCGATTTTTTCCTGTTTACTAAAAGGTATTATAGATTCACCACAAAGTTCACTTTTGTTATCTGTGTGTAGAGATAAAGAACCAATCATAACCTTTACAGCAATTTCACTTGCAGAATGTTCATCCAAATGCTTGTGATAAGCACTTATTGGTCCTATAGCATCATCAAATGTAGCAAAACACACTGAGATTGAATTATTTTGTTGCAATTTGTCATTACCACTTTTATTCAATTCAAGAAGTTGTGGATTAAATGTCATTGAACTTCACCCTTATTATTTGAATTGTACAAACATATTAGTGAAGTCAAAGATCTACCGGAGAGATGCATCCCTTTCATTTTTTGACAATATTGACAATTATCGCAGTTTGAAACAATAATTCCATCTTTTGTTAAAGGGCATAGAATTTCGTTATATTTGATTGATTTTTCCAATGTTTTTTTGGAAATTTCTTTTTTTCTCAATTCAGAAAAATTCTCTATATTATGCATCAACTTCTTACATTCCCAAATATGTTTACGATTGATATTACCACTCACAAATTATTTGAGATTTGAATTTAAAAACCCAAAGTTTTCACTTAGGAAAGCACAACTCTTCAGTCTATTTTTTACTCGCTATGATTTTAAACAGTTTTTCATCGAATTTTGGATCTGAAAAATGAATGATTTCAACTTTTCCCCAACCGGTGTTTTTAACTGTTTTTTTAATTATATCTACATGATCCTTTTTATTAGTAATAATTAAAGCAAGACCTTCTTTCTTCATTTTAAGAGTTGCAGCAGCAATCAATGCTTTTAATTCATCTTTTTTCTCTTGTTTAATAGAATAATTTGTGGGATCACTTGAAATTAGAAAGCAATTATCATCCCATATACAGCCAACAATAGAGGGGAAAGAGATTTCAAAGTCAAATTGCCATATTTTCTTTGCCAGTCCAAATTCTATCCAATTAGCGAACTCAATTTTTCTAATGATTGTTTTGAACCTTTTTTTTCTACATATACGTCTAATTGTGTCGTTTATAATTAGTTTTTCAACAATGGGAGAAGACGCAAAAACAGTAAAGGAACCTGTTGGATGATGTATTTTTTTCTTATATATTTTTCCAGCTTTTATTAATTTCTCCAAGTCAGCTAATGAAATTTTCGATTCATCAATTGCATTTTTATCAAATCCAATTCTCTCTCTGTCTACTGAATTTTCATATATCCAACAATTATCTACTATGTTCTGATAAAAGGCAAACTGGTATTCGCTTAAAGAATCCTGGGAGTGATTGCTTGTTTTTTGTTTGTTTTCACTACCATCAATTTGGCTTAAAATAAAATTACTTTTTTCCGAAGGTTCATTTACTATTTCTTCATCAATAGCTAAGAAGCTTGGTGAAAAATCTTGACCTTCATCAATTAGTAAAGATGTTTCTTGTTGAACTGATTCATTTTGCGAATCATTTGATATTTGATCCAAAACTTCTCTATCATTTTGTTCTACCCAAGTATCAATTTCAGAAAATAACTCATCGATATCTTGATTAGTTTCATCTGAAAAAAGATTTGATTGTAATCTAGGGTCATCTTTACTTTCGGCCATTAAATCCATAGCAAAATTATCTTGATTGCCTTCCTGTAGTAACCCTTTCTTTTTATTTTTAATCCATGCAAGAATAACAACAAATGTTTCTACAACAAGAAGTAGTAAAACTATGAGAATATTCTGTGAGATAAGCTCTATTGGCAGAGCAATAAAAGATAAAGTACTTGGAATAACATTGTAACCAACTAAAATATGCATTATAAAAGATAATAATAAGAGAATATTAAAAATAAATAACCCAAGTAGAAGGTGTTTACTGGATATTTTCTTAAATTTAAAGAAAGCCATCTTAGTATTCTCACAAATGTTAACAATTATTATTTAAAAAAAAGAAATAAAAACCCCAATCATTGGGGTGTAAGGTTTATAGATGGATTCTTAGACTTTGAGAGATCCTTTGACTAATTCTATTTCAGCTTTTGGATCGACATCTGAAAAAGTTGAGGTAATAATATCCATACCATCATCAAATTTGTTTTTTCGACTTCGGCCACGAACGATTATTTCTCGACCTTTTAATCTTTGTTCCAATTTTACAAGGAGTGATTGAATTCCAGTATTCTCAATTTCATCAATTAGATTATCAGTGGACATATCGATGAGTTGTTCTGCTAACTCTCTAAAGAAAGTTACTCTAACACAGCCTGTACCATCGTCTAATGCTATTGACATAAAAATTGTTTTTTGAGGATCTATCTCTCCATGTTCATTGCATAACCATTTATCCTCTTGCTCATTTACTTTCTTACGACATTCAGGGCAAGAATTGTAATACATCTTTCCTTCGTAAACCTTTAAGATGGTCCCCCTTACTTCTGAGAATTGACCATCTTCCAAATCAACCATGTCAACTCGAGTTGCCTTAGTGCTTCTGGTTTCATCTTGTTCCATAGGTTTAATGTCAGATAAATCCTTAGCTTCAGATTTTTTCAGAATCTTGACTGTTGATAATGAACCGAGGTGTATATCAACCCCTTGATTACCTTCTTTTGTGTATCCATGTAAAACTTCGATGGGAGTCATTTCTTCTAAATTTTCTAACTCTACTGCTTTATCATCCCATGCAACAAGCCTGACAGAACCTGTATTATCACTCAAACCGATGTTAAGTACCTTCCCTTCGGACCCATCCTTTTTTGGAAATGTTCTAATTTCTTGAACTCGCATAACCATTGCTCTAACGTTTACATCGCGATTGTTTGGTTCAATTGAGGAAAGGTCAATATAATCCAGTTTTATCTCCGGAATTGCATCTTTCAATAACTCAGGATTAATTTCAATAATTGCATTTCGTCCGACATGAACTTCTGGTTCACCTCTTAATCCTAAGCGTACATAAGCACTTTCAATGCGTATTACGTCACCAATTTCAACTTTTTTGATATATTCAGCCATACTATTCCAAAGTGTTATTCTACCTGGACCTGAATTATCTGCAACCATTAAAGATCCTACAACACTACTTGTACCATCTTTGCGTTCAAATTCCCGAATACTACTAGTGCCTGTAATTCTACCAATAATAGAGATATTCGACATGTTTTCATTTAGATCTAACAATCTCACTTCAACACTAGGTTCAGAGCTTCTTTTCGCAGTAGAACTTAAGAGACTGTCACTTTTCATGATTTCTTCAGGTATATCTAGCTGAGCCTTTGGTTTCTTACTTATAGTTCCATTTTTGCCAAGATGAACTTCAATGGTGTTACTAATTCCTTTGCGTACATAACCGCCGATAATTTCAATGATTTCTTCTACTTTGTAGTTTTTCACTGATTCAGCTATAGTATCCCATAAAGTAATTTTGATTTTGCCAGTTTCATCAGCAATTTCTAAAGAAGCTACTTGTCCTTCCGAACCATCTTTTCTTGTGAAAGTACTAACGGGTCTAATAGCAGTTATTTTACCGATTAAATCGACATCAACTTCTCCTAATAATAGTCCAGAAATCTTCTTGGAATCAAGAAGGGATTTCGGAAAATCCTCTTTTACTATGTCTTTAGGATCTGTTTCAATTTGAGAACGAGAGCTCAAGTTTATTTCTTTTACTTGATCAAATTTGCTCTCTTTTACATAAGCACCATTGATTTTGATTATATCACCAGATGATAAACCATAATCTGTGAATTGTCTTATTTGGTCATCCCACAAAACTAGTCTACAGAAACCTGTCTTATCTAATAAATGGGCATTTTGAACTGCACCCTGAGTTCCGTCATTTCTAGTAAATGTTTTTGGATCATATACATGTTTTATCATTGCAGTTATTGTTACATTATTCATACCACCCATTAAATCACTAATGGATGTTGGTTGTGGTTTTTGTATTTGCTGTGATTCATAGAGATTGATCTCTAATTCTCGAGCGATTATATGTGCGGCACCCTCAAGGGTAATTAATCCACCTAATTCCTTAACTTTCTCATTAATGCGTTTTATTATTTCATCTTTGGAAAGTTCTGTTTCTGAAGTTATTCGTTCAACAACTTCATCATATGGCATGTTTAAGGTCATTGATTTCACCATTTTCTTTATTTTGTATATCTTATTTTACTATTTAAGGCTCAAAGTTTTTTTAAGCCAATTTAGAACTTTAATGCAAAATCAATGAAAGAAATGTAATATTATTACTCAATCGGATTTCCAGATTGAGTTAATTATTGCGTTTGGTTTCGTTTGAGGTTTCAAGTTAAAGTTCTGAGAATATGTGGTTCTTACTTCCTATTTAAACCTCCGTAAAGAGATGACCGAAAGTATTTTTGGATATTTTTTTGTATGGAGAAGGTTTTATATTTTTGTTATCAATATCTTTACATGTTATTCATAATAGATTAAATTCAAAAATGTGAGTTGTGTAAAAAATTACTAAGTTTACTCCTTCATTTAGTACAAAATTTAGGTGACAGGTTTAAGAGGCATATTAGATGAGAACAATATCATTAGGTATTCCAGATTTGCTTTTGGATGAAATAGATCAATTGGTGGAAAAGAACAAGATTTATGACAATAGAAGTGATGTTCTCAGACAAGCTATTGAAGAATTACTTTCCAATGAATTAGAATATTACAGATCAAAATCCACCTAGAAAATAAAATCAATTACGATATTTAGGTCTTTGATACTGAAAATATTGGATTCTTTTATCGCTTTGTGATGATTTTGCTTTTCTTTGATTTTCTCCAGTAATGTGATATCCTACTCGAGTGAAATCTTTAGGTCGATATCTTTTACGATTATACCTACCAGATGTTTTCTCTGAGTCGGCTGTCTTACCATAAACAGGTTGAGGTAACAAACCACGATCATGAAGATTGTAAATAATAACTCCAGAAATTAATGCTATTACAATTAAAACGGATATTTCTATTGATGTTTCTATATTAAAATAATCAAGAATAAACCAAAGTAGAACCCCGGAAATAATAGATGATATAATAAACACTAAAACATACTCGAATTTTAATTTCCTATAATTCATTTTTTGCATTATGTCTCCAGAAGTTATTAAAAAAATATTCTATAGTGTTTTTGAATTTTGTTAATTGTTTCAAATGATATGACATTAATAATTATCCATTAATTTATAGCAACAATCCAAAACATGATTAAACTACCAATAACTGGGAGAAAAATATTATCTAACCATTTCCAACTCATAACTTCAGCAAAAGTACATAATATACCCCCGAATAATATAATCCAAATACTGGGTATTGAAAATGGTATTTCATATATTAGAGCTGTAACCACAAAACTCAGTAAGCTGAAAATGAAAACAGCGAGTGTTCCTGATGCTGTTTTTTGATTAAATATCTTGAATTTTCCTAAAGGAAATTTCTTTCCGAAAACCTCTCCGGAAGTATCAGCCCACGATATTATTAATGTCCCAGCTACAAAAGCTGGAAGATTATCTCTAAAAACAATTAATAACACTAATAAAGTGATTAAAGTTGCTGTAGTATTTAGTAAGAATGTGAAATCCTTTTCATTGTCTCTGCAGTCTTTCAAAATAAAATATTCTTTTAATATCTCGAATTTTGAGAAGAAAATCAAGATAAGGAAAATAAAGAGGAAAAAGGCAATTGCTAAAATAACACCTAAAATGGATTGAAAATAAAACAAGATAAAAGCTATGTATGTTCCTCCTATAGAATGTACAATTTTTCTTGTAACCCAGATAGGAAAATTTGAGTTCTTTAGAATTAATAAAATGATGAGAAAATAGAATCCTGCTATTGCTGATATAATCGCTAAAAAGAAATCCATTCTAGATATAGTCCATAAATCAAGAGATAATATAGATATGAAATTGCTAAGTGGATAATTTTGAGTTTTAAGGGAGAATATCCCATGTAAATTAGGAATTATATTCAACATATTTTTTACAAATGAAACTCATTATTGATTGTTTGTAAATTTTTCTAATAGAAATAATATCTTATAATTAGAAAAGTTTGAAATGAAAACTACAGATTTTATCGTATAATTTCATTTTTCTTCGATTTTTTGAAAATGGCTTGATCCATACCGAGCAAAAATTGAGCAAGTACCTTCATGAGAAACCATACATGGACCTATGGGTTTATCTGGAGAGCATTTTTTCAAAAATAATTTACAATCAGGCGGAAGCATATTCCCGAGCATGACTTCATGACATTTACAACCAGGATGAATGTCCACAGATTTTTCAAGCTCTATATCGAATTTCATAAACGCATCATAGTGTTCTAAATCCTTGGTAATTGCCAAGCCACTGTTTTCCACAAGTCCGATACCTCGCCAATTAGCGTCCACAACATCAAATGCTTCGTTCATTATTTCCTGAGCTTTAAGATTACCTTTAGGCTTAACTACTCGAGAATACTCATTCACAACTGCTGGTTTATCATTTCTTATCATTTTCAGAATTTGAATTAATCCAATAACCATATCAATTGCTTCAAATCCGGTTATAACACAAGGCATTTTGTATTTATCACTAAATGGTTGATAAGATTCCAAACCGATTATAACTGAAACATGACCTGGACAAATAAAACCTTTAGTTTTTCTTCTTTCAGATTTAAGTAAAAGCTCCATTGCAGGTACAGTTAATCGATGTGCAGAGAGTAAAGAAAAATTATTCGGTGGATTATCTAATAAAGCTGCTCCAGTCATTGGAGCTGTTGTTTCGAATCCGACCGCGAGGAACACTACTTCTTTATTTGGATTTTTTTCAGCAATTTTAACTGCATCTTGTGGGGAATAAACTATTCTTATATCATTTCCATCTCTTTTTGCATCAGAAAGGCTTTTTTTTGTAGCTGGGACTTTGAGCATATCACCAAAAGTAGTGATAATTTTACCTTGTTCTGCAAGTTTTAATGCAAAATCAATTTCATAAGAAGGACAAACACAAACGGGACACCCTGGACCAGGTATAATACCAATAGTACTAGGAATTATTGATCTTATACCAAAACGCGATGCGGTCATTTCATGAGTTCCACATACATGAGTGATTTTTATTTCTTCTTTAGGGGCAATTTCTTCTAATCGCTTTATAGCACCTGAAATTAGTTCTTTATTTTTCGCTATTACCATAAAATATCAACATCATTTTATGAAATCTACTATCTTTTGATGAGATTAAGTTCAACTAATTCATTCCTTTATAAAATACTCATTTTCGATTTTACCTGAGATTGCTTTCATTTTTATAAAGGCTTGAAGAGCTTTTTCGAGATTCTCCTCGGTTAATGATAATTCAGCAGCCAACTCTGTTAGTAAGAATTTCTTATCTGCTTTTTCAATGAATTCAACTATTAGCTCTTTTTTAGAGGGGCCTGTTGTTCCTTTATCTTTATGTTTACCTTTCAAACCCATAGTGCTTTTCCCACAACTAGGACAGGTCCAGGTTGCCATAATCATTACAGTTACTCTTCCCTCTTTATCAGGTAAAGGTGCTACTTTAGTCCATTCTTTGTTTGTCGGAACCTCAGTTGGTAACCAGCTTTCGCCACATTTTTTACAGTTGACTCTTTTTATTTTTGTTTTTTTAGCCAATTTTCACGCCTCTACTGAAGAAATATTATAACTCTTTACTTGTTAAACTCTTCTATTCAACAATTATTATTTAATGTTTGTTCTGTAAAAACTAAATGATAATTTTATTAAAACGTTAAATTTTTAACCTTTATATGCGAATGAGATTTAGTTGGGATTGCATACATGCCTAAAACAATCATAGTTCTAGCTGATTCATCTATTGAGTTAATGCCATCAAAATTGACCAATAATGAAATAATAAAAAGATACGCAAAAAAAAGAGGTAAACAGCCTTCAACAGTCATTCTAGATTCTTCATATCATC
The DNA here is from genome assembly GCA_030671945.1 of Candidatus Heimdallarchaeota archaeon. Taxonomy (GTDB): domain Archaea; phylum Asgardarchaeota; class Heimdallarchaeia; order JABLTI01; family JABLTI01; genus JABLTI01. The sequence continues at coordinate 4,067 of DAOVHJ010000020.1, read as the reverse complement.
ATAAAGCAATGATAAGACTCCCCGATTCAAAAAAGAGAGGTAGGCCAGATATTCTGCATTTCTGTTTACAAAATCTGATTGGTTCACCATTAGTTAGAAGCAACCCAAAAACAATAGAAATTTATGTGCATACAATCAATAATCAAATTTTAAAAATAGATTCTGAAACAAGACTTCCAAAGAATTTTAACAGATTCATTGGTCTTATGGAACAAGTATTTATTAAAAAAATAATTAAGACTAATGAAAAAACACTCATTGAAATGTTAGAAACCACATCCATTGAAGAATTAGTAGCGGATATTCCTAAGGAGAATAGACTAATCTTCTCATCAAAAGGATCACTAATTAAATTACCAGAATACTTCATTGACAATGCAAAAAAAGATTTAGTTTTAATAATTGGGGCTTATCCTCATGGTAGTTTTTCCGAGAATATTTTGAAAACATCAAATAAAATACTGTCAATTTATCCACAATCAATAGAAGCATGGGTTGTTCTAAATCGAGTTATTTTCTCAAGAGAGATTTCAATGCATTAATTCATATGATAGGACATTTACATGTTATCGAATCTCTCTGTCAATATTATAGACTATCTAGTAATATAAGCGGAGTTTAAAGGATGTTTTTTGTATTTTATTTTAGAGGGACAAAATGAACAGCGAAGTAAAACAAAAAAGTACTAGTAGGAAAAAAATAACTGCAATTATTGCTCTTAGTTTATTTATTATTGTAGCATTTGTTTTCTTATTTCAAATGGATATAATAAGAGATTTAGTTGGTTTTGAAGTATCAATTTCAATAGATTTCAAAAAAATATTGATCTACATGTTTAGTTCTCTAGGAATAATTGGAGTTACTATCGGTACCTTCTTTGCTATTAAATTTGCATATAAGAAAGTCCCACTACAAGGAGAACTTGTTTCCTCAGATGAAATAATTCAGAAAAAGAAATTCTTTCCTCAATACCGAGTAACACATATATTGAAAATAAAAGGTCTGCCAAGAAAATTTATTGAAAAAATGAAGAAGGACAGCTCATCTGATGAACTACTTTATTTGAGAAATTGGGATGTAATAGCAAGTTTAGCTCAAGTTTGTGATGAGATTTCATTTTGGGTTGTGAAAAATAAAAATAAAATTCAAATTTATTTTTCGATTTCAGGATGGAGTTGGTTCTCGAAAGAAAAAGCATCAAAAAAAGCAATCAATAGTGTTTTATCATTTAAAGCGGCATTCAATAATATTTATCCCTCTATTTTGTTCGAAAATGCATCTCTTCAAGACTCGAAGGTCTTGCATAATGTTATTAACAAGTGCGAATTTGGTTTACTAACAAAAGGTGTTCCAGCTCTCAAAACAAATCAAACACAGATTGATAGATTAATTAATACTTTTAGCTCTATAGGAGAAGATTGTTTCTATGTTACTAGTTTTAGTGGTGTAAGAAAAGGTTCTGAAAAACGACAAGGCTCAAAGACTTTTATTCGGAAAGAAATCAGCACTGAATTTGATATAGATTTTTTTGATTCAAAGAAAACTGGTCAAAGTAAAATAGGAACATATGCATTTTCGGAAACCGAAAGTGGTATGCACACAATTTTAGCTGCATTACTAAGTATTTGGTCTGGAACACATACTTTTGATGTAGAAAAATTAGGTGATTGTACAAATAAGACATACTATAAGAGAATACAAAAACTTAATCCGATAAAAAATACACGATTAAGTAATAAAACTCTAAGCAGTTTTATACATTTGCCGGAAAAACCTTTCTTAACTGAAGATACGGGACAACCTATTTTTGAAATACCTTCTCAAGAAGAAGAAATCAATCCTGATATTGTTATAGGTAATATTGTTCAAAATGATCGAATTCTAGATGAATACACAATTCCACTAGAAAATTTCTTGTTTAACACCGAAATTGTTGGTATGATCGGTAGAGGTAAATCCTATCTTGTAGCGTCAATTATTGAGCAATTATTAAGTAAGAACCTAGGTTGTTTAATTTTTGATCTAAAAGGAGAATATGCAGAATTCTTTGTCAATGATCCAGATGTCTTTGTTTACACAATTGGTAATCCATCACCACTGGGGATTAATTTATTTCAAATGAACTCAAATGATGATGTGCAAAATATATTGGCGTTAATTTGTGAAATGTTGACGATTGCAGGATCACCATTTAGTCCAACTATGTTAAATATTTTCGAATCAGCATTGCAAAATGTTGCTAAAAAAGATGAGAAAAATCTAGAAGTCTTTATGCATTGCTTATATCAAAGTTCTGAAGAATATTCAAGCAGTATGAAAACATCATATTCAAGAGATTCTATTGATGCTATTCTCAATAGGTTAAACTATATTTTTGGAGGAGTGAATTATGAAGTTTTTAGTGCTATGAATAATACATTAGACTTTTCAATGCTTGATCAAGGTCAGAAAATAATTCTAGATTTTAGTGAATATCTTAGGAGAGGAGCAAATACAGCATCTCTATTTCTCGTTTGTAATTTAATATTACATTTATTATCAAAACATGCATCTCAAAAAGGAATTACTAACATCTTGAGGTATCTAGTTATATTGGAAGAAGCCATGTATTTAATCCCAAAGAGATTTAATCTGGATTCAACAGCAAGTATTGGTTACTCAGAACAAAATTTCATAACGGGGAGATCCTTAGGAATTGGAACTATAACAATTTATCAATTGTGGGATAGTGTGAGTTCCGTTGTACACGCGAATTCTTTAACTAAAGTTCTATTTAGGGGGGAGGAAACCGAAAAAATTCGAAAAGCAATAATTCTAACTGATGAGCAATTTAATTATTTACCACACTTACCTGAGAGGAATTTCATTTTAAAGTCAAAATCATTGTCTGGTCCCGCTTTAATGAAAACAAAAACATTTAAACGAAAACCATATTCTAAAAATGAATATTTACAATTAGCAAAAGAAAAATTCAGTAGAAGTGGTTTTAGATATGAAATGATATCACAGAATTTATTGGAATTGAGAAAGAGTATATTTGAAAAGAGAAATTACAACCCAAAAAAATCTAACTTCGATGCAGTTACTAAAGAATTTACAAAAATTGAGAAAACTGTAAATACCGAGAAGAACTCAAGAAAAAGACAATTTAATAACTATTCTTGGGAATGGTGTATAAATATGTGTCCTGTAAGATATGAATACAAAAACAAGAGTTCTAATTGGATAAAAGAGAATATCTGTTTGAAAATACAAGGTATAGCTCAAGAAATTTCAAAGCAGTTGATGACAAGACAAGAATTGGGATCAATGATTGATATTTTTGAGAAAAATCCTGATTATATAACTGAGAAAATTCTGGATTACTATAATGGACACTTTGAAGGTATAAATCCAAAGATGTTAACTTTTTGTACGATAAATCTAATATTGAATGATCTTAAGAAAGAATTTAATCTCAGTAATGCTTGGAAAAATAACTCAGTAGTTAGATTAAAAAGCTCTTTGAGAGACAAATCAATATCTGATTATTCTGTACATTAGTGGTCGCACATAAATCAAAGAATACTTTAGGTTAACTCCCCCTTTGAGAGGATTTTTTAATAGGTAAATAATTATGTTGAATGAGTTAATATTGACCTTTTAGGGCAAGGGCAAACGCAATGGATGAATTGTTAGAAAAAGAACTAAGAAAACCAACTCTAATCAAGAATCCCAGAGTACTGGATTTAAAATATATTCCAAAAAAGCTTTTACATAGAGAGGAAGAGCAAAAAATGCTCATACAATATTTTAAACCAGTGATTGAAAAACCGGGAGAGTACTCACAAAGAGTTTCAATTATCGGGGCAATAGGCAGTGGAAAAACTGCAGTAGCTTTGAAATTCGGGGAAATGGTTAAGGTCTATTCGACTCAAAAAAATTTGAATTTAGAATATGTACATGTAAATTGTCGTAGAGCTAGATCTGCTTTCTTAACACTTCTTGAAATTGTTCGTAAATTTAATCCGCATATTCCTGTAAGAGGATTTTCACCGGAAGAAATTTTGAATATGTTAACTGAAATT
>DAOVHJ010000229.1 GCA_030671945.1 Candidatus Heimdallarchaeota archaeon | reverse complement strand
GCAACATAAGCCATACTTGGTATTGTTTGTGCTAACCAAAATGATAGAACGAGTAATCCGACACCAATAATTGCTCCAACAAGAGCAGCTAAGAATGTTCTACCTTTACTCATTTAAATCAACCATTTTTTTATACTGTCAGTAATTATATCGAATTGATAATAAAACATTTCTTTTTATGCAAGATACGGAACAAAATTTCTATAAATTACGTAATGTATGAGTAATAAAACAAAACGATTTTTGGAAGGAATAAATTGCCCTTAGACAAAGAAACTCTAAATTTTCTAGTAGAAGAAACCATTGATAATGCTCTACAAGATGCAAAAGAAAAACTGAATGAGCTAGCATATAAATATAAATTAAAAATAACTGTAAAACCTCCACTGCTTGTGGACATTGAGCATGTAGAGAAAGGAGAAGTTGTTTGGGATATGAAGTGATCTGTGAGATAGTCTGAACAAGAAATACAAAAGAAAATAAACAAAAAAAGATTACTTCGAAAAATATAATATCATATGCTCTCAAGTAGAAAAAAATCCACAGTTAGAGTAGTATAAGTTACTAATCTAATCTGTAAACCTATTCCCGCATTCTTTGCAAACCTTTACTTTTGCATAGATAGGGTTATGACCAGCGTATCCTAAAACTTTTGATTTATCTTCTACTTCTTTGATATTTTCTGTTCCGCACTTAGGGCATTGGTATGGCATTATGTATCACCTAATAATATTCTACGATTGTATTTAGAGGTTTTTAACTTTTTAAGTTTGTTGTAATAAATATAACTCGATTTTATTTATCATTTTTGGTATCAACATACTATTTAATATTTTAAAATTAACTAGAAAAACTCACCGATTTTATTGTGATTCTTTTAGAAAAGAATTTTAAATTCATATTAATTACTTCTGCTTATGTCGTCTGAGGAAGAAAAAAATCAACTAGCTGATGAAGTGGATACAACGGAAGAAAAAATAGAATCCGAATATCAAGTAGATTCAGATATGCTAGTAGAGGTTATTAAACCACGATGTTACTGGTGTAGCAAAGAGCAACCGGAGATTAAAGAATTACTCGAGAGTAAATTTCATAAGAGAAACCAAGAAGAAATCGAATTTTTCTTAAGTTGCACACCGGAGCATGAAAGCAGGACAGTAAAATTTCTTAGATTTGCAGAAAAATTTTATCTTATTTACATTGCATTTATGTTCGTTGTACCTGTAATTTTACTTGCAATTGCATTTATTATTCCGCAACACATTTTCTCATTTGGTTTTTCAATTTTCATTTCAATGGGACTTGGATTAGCTATTTTACCATTACTAGGCAATCAATTGGTCAAGAATATTGGTCTCAAGAGAAGTAATCTCTTAGGCAGAATTCTTGGAGTTATTTTAATAATAATTGGCGTTATTCTAATACTTACATTTGGCCTTGCATATTTTGAATGAATATTCTGCATTGCTGTTAAAGGAAAGATCTCTATGAAAATTACACGAATGACAAAAAAACATATCCCTCAGGTTATTGATGTTTTACGAGAATCATTTGATGATTGGTCTCTTAAGAGGAGAGGAAAAAAAAGAAATCGAAATCGTAAACCAGAAGCGATATTACCCTATTTAGAAATCGAACCTGAAGGAAGCATAATTGCAATTGAAAAGAATAAGGTAGTCGGGGCGATTTTCTGTCATGTTTGGGGTAAATTTGGGTGGATTGGTACATTTGGAGTACATCCGGATTTTCAAGAAAAAGGATATGGTAAGGCTTTAATGAGTAAAGCAATTGAGTATTTAGATAAGAAACGAAATGTTACCACTCTAGCTTTAGAAACTATGAATGCTAGCACTTTTAATATTGGTCTCTATAGTAAACTTGGTTTTAAACCAGCTTTTCAAACGATGCGACTCATACGACCAATTATTTTGTCTCCTTTAAAAGAAACAAATTTCTCTAAATTTGCAAAGGAAAACAACCTTGAGTTAAGTTATATGTCACAAGAAGAAGATAAAGCTGATATATTTACAAGGTGTGGTTGGTTAGCTAGTAAAATTGAGAATGGTTTAGATTATAGAACAGAAATTGAACTTGCAGAAAAGTACAATTTCGGAGAAACAATTCTTCTAAAACGAGAAGGTTTTATCATAGGTTTTGCTATTTGTAGGACTTTTAGAAGATATGAAACTGATGAAATTGATCTGGATTTAACTGTTAAAATTTTGGTTATTGATAAGGATATGAAAGATCCACAATATTTGGATTATTTATTGTATGCTTGTGATAAATTCGGAGGAAAATTAAATAGAACTTCTTTAAAAATGAATATCAATTCCAGTTACTGGCTTGTTTACAAGCATTTAATAAATTCAGAATTTCGAGTTCGCTCTACAATTTTACGAATGATAAAATTTAGTGAAGATATAAAATCCTACGACCATTATCACGAATGGTTAGTTAATTGTACAAGTTTTTCAATGTGAATAATTATTCTTCATCTACTTCAAAGTCTTCAACCTTTGGTGTCATCTTTGAGTTAATTTCTTCTATAGTTAGAGGTTTTTCTGATTTACTTTGTTCTTTTTCTTCTTTAGATGATTCAGTTTCTATAATATTTAGTTCTTTGTTTTGACTTTCAGAGAAACTTGTTTTTATTAATTCAACAATTTGTTCAGTTTCTTGTACTCTAAATCTAAAGAGAGCGAATAAAACAGATTCATCGTTTTTAGTGATCAATTCCATTAGAGTGAATTTTGATATTTTTTTACCTCTGGTTACTCGAGTGTTCTTCTTCTCTAACTCAATAGAGGTGATTTCTGCCCAATTGAATTCATCCCATCTGAAATACGATCGAAGACGGATTCCTTCTGGAGTTAGGGCAATTGTACACATCATTATTGACACAAATGATTCAGAATAAATAAGTAGAACTATACTACCAAAAATAATCATTGTAATCCTGAAGAATAATGATTGATCATTAAATACAGCACCAAACACAATAGCTATTGTTCCTACAGCTAGAAACATAAGTAGAAAAACTAATTCAGTCAGTTTTCTTTTTCTGGAATGTCTAATTATTTTCTGATTATCTCTTGTTTCTAAAATACTATTCATTGCTTCTTCAGTCAATTTTATTCCTCTGAATACTTGTGTTGGGAAAACATCCCACTAGACATTTGAAATTTCTTTATTTGAGTTCTTTTTAATTCTTTAGTTGTTAATCCATTTTTTTAAAGAGGATTTGTCTGTCTTCAGTGGAATCATGAATTAGTAAGTCTGAAGCTAGATATGAGATAAGATTATCTTTGTGTTGATGTGTGAGAAATATTTGTAAGACTGATGATTTTTCTAATTTTATATTACCTGATTTCATATTTCCAGTATTTCTTGTATGAACAATTTTTTGCTTTGTAATAAATTCAAGAAGATCGAAGAACCACTTCTTTCTCCAAGTGCTTTGAGGATCTGAAAATAAAACTGCTGTTTGAAAGAAATCTGATGGTATAATTATCATAAGGCCAGTTGGTTTGTCATTTGTTTTTATTTCAAAAGAAGGCCATTCAGGATTAAAATCTAATTCTAGAATGGAATCCTCTAAACTGACATGCATGGCTTCTGTTCCAGCGAGTGCTTCAATCTCCTTTGCCCACCAGAAATAAGCAAGTTTCTTGATTTCATTTAATTTTGTAAGTTTTCTAAAAGAAATTTTATCAGAAATTTCTGATTCTTGTTTTGTAGTTTTTATTTTCCACAAAAACAATCGAACTAGAGTTAAACCAACCCCTTGAGAGTGATACTCTAATTTCTCATACATTTTAACTGCTGGTTTATTCTCAAGCAAAACTGAGAAGCAAATGAAATGCCTATTCTTCTTTTTCGCAAAATCTTCTGTGAATTTCATTAAAATGCTTCCAAAACCCTTTCTTCGAAATTCCTTCTTTACTCCAACTGCATAAACAAAGAAAGAGTGTTTTCGTTTCTCTAATGAAATTGATCCGGCAACTTTTCCATTTTCAAGTAAGACAAATCTAGATTGTTTTGCTAATTTTGAAGCAAAATTGAAGTAAAATTTAATCTTACTCTTTCGGGATTCTTGGGCTTTCTTAAAAATAGGATCTTCTTCATGGATTTTCATATTCAGCTTCGTAAACCAATGTAATCTAATTAACGGAACTCTTTTTATTCGTATTGAGTTTGATTCCGTCAATTTTAATCAGACCAAATTTTAATTTATTATATCTAAAAGAAGCATAGTAGCTATTTGTTAGCTATATGCTAATTTCTAGATTCAAAAACACTAGTTTTAACTTGTGTTCATTGTTTCCTTTATCTCTCTTATCATAATATCGTAACCTGTTTTACAACAAGTCATATCGACATGATTTTTATTGATAATATATTGTTTTACTTCCTTTTCATCCATCAATGCACTTTCTACTGAAACCGCACCATCACCTCTTAAAACCTCAGGATAGCCTACTTTAGGATAAATTTCAAATATTTTGTTGGGAACTAGAATCCAATTAAATGGATAGGGAATATAGTGTTTTGGCAAATCATACCATTCATGTATCGATCTTTTTTCTGAAACTAATTTCTTTCGCAAATCCATTTTTTCTTTAGCACGGATAAATTTGGGCAGGAGACAGGAGGTTTCCCACCTCCAAGTATAAACATTAGTTATGAGAGAATTCGTCCCCGCGATATTTACATATTCGACATCACTTCTGCAACCGCTTGATGATAATTCTTTCAGAAATTTAGAACCAGGAGCCATTTGTTTTGTAGCAATTGATTCAATTTTGCGTTCTTGACTTACGTCCCATAATTTTCTTACAGCTTTAACTCTATTCAAGAATTG
>DAOVHJ010000127.1 GCA_030671945.1 Candidatus Heimdallarchaeota archaeon | reverse complement strand
CTATAATTAGTAATTTAGTTTCTTCTTTCTCATTCTTCTTGACTTATGTTCATTGAGCCTTGCTTATAACCTCTTAAATCTAGTGTTATAAATTCATATCCAAGCTTTTTGAACTTTGATTCAATCTCAGTTGAAAATTCCAAAACAACATCAAAATATTCTTTCAAGGTTTCTATTCTAGCCATTCCTTGATATGTTCTAACTCGTACAATTGGAATTTCTAAACTTCTCAGAAATTTTTCAGCTTGAAAAACTTGCACCAATTTCTCCGGAGTAATTTCTTCACCAAAGAAAAATCGTGTTGCTAAACAAGGTGAGGATGGTTTATCCCAACAAGGAAGATCGAGTTCTTTTGATAGCTCTCTTATCTCTTGTTTTGTTAATTCTGCATCAATTAATGGGCTTTTCACACTGTGCTCTGATACAGCTTTGAAACCTGGTCTATAATCATCCATATCATCGAAATTTGATCCTTCTATAAGTTGACCTTGAATATTGTTTTCTTTACAGAAAGCAATTATTAAATCAAGAGTTTCTGTTTTACAAATATAACATCTGTCTGGTGGATTCTCAGCAAACCATGATGGACTTTCTTTTCCCTTATCTAAAGTATAATGTTTTATGCCAATACTTTTAGCCAGATGTTTTGCTTCCGCTAATTCCTCTTTGGAAATTAAAGGGGAAATAATGGTGATCGCTTTAGCTTTCTCACCCAGAACATCAAAAGCAACTTTTGCTAAAAAGGAACTATCAACGCCACCTGAGAACGCAATAACTACTTCACCTAATTCTTCTAAAAGTGATTTCAGTACTTCGTGTTTTATATCTAATTCATTCATTTTTCAAGCAACAAACCTAAATTATCTCAAAGTTAATGCAACATCGATGGTTTTAACATCAGTCCAGGTTCGTCCAAATTTGCTCTTTAAATTAGCAGTCACTGTAAGGTTATAATGCGCTCCAATTGTTACCGAATCAATATCTAACCAACAACCAGAACTAAATGTTTTCGTTCCCTCGAAATTGTATACTACTGTCCAATTACCTTCCCCGAGAATTTCCCCAGTGGTTTGATTAATAATTTGTAATGTGAACGAATTGAATTTTTGATGCCAATGACCAGGACAATTGATAGTGACATCTGCATAGGCAAAATAACTTGGTCCATCGAATAGAGTTTTTTGTTCCGCTCCATCGTAAACCACATCTGTTACTCCGAAATGGGTACCCCAATCTGCAGCTAATGTATCTACAATTGGTACAAAAACAATCAAAACTAGGACAAAAGATGGAAGAACTATGTGTTTATACTTTGCTGTTTTCTTGTAGAACTTTTTCAGATTATCCAAAAAACTACTTTTCTTAGTCTCTTCAAGTTCTTCTGTTTTCTTCTCTTCCTCATCAAAAACATCTTCATCTTTATCTCCTCTTGAGCTAAAGACAAAAGTCGCGATTAAAACCAATGCAACAATTGCAATTAAAACATACCTACCTGGAGTCCCTTTAAAGTAACTTATAATTCCACCCATGTACGGGATTCTACCTACGATTTTACCAATTAGTCTGAACTCATGTATTTGTAATTCGTTTATATCTATAATTTCTACAAAATCATCATTAGTAGCAGGATTGTCTCCCTTCGTAGTAAACCAATAATCACCAGTTACATTGTCTTGATAGACCCTATTGACTCGGTGAACAATGGGTTCCCTATCATAATCCAGCTGAGAAGTATTTGAAGTTTTTACTCGATAAAAAACAATGGTATCGCCTACCTCTATTGTGGATGGATCAACACCTCGAACGATGAGCATATCCTTTCTGATGTCATTAACACCACCCCAATCACCTCTATTGGAACCCCAATAGCTTGGTTCCATAGATTCACTAGTTACAACAACTAAGGGAGAATCAGTGTGCATGATAGCACCTAGGATCCAATTAAAACTAAAGACAATTAAAACCGCTAAGCCAAGAAAAATAATAATCTCAATAAAATCCTTAATATCTGATTTTCGTGATTCCTTCTTTTCTAGACTGTCATTTTGGTTTTCAGACAAGGTAAGTTTAACCCCTCAATTATTATACAATGAAGCATTTATTTAACTAAAATAAAATACTTTTCCTAAGGTTTCAAGAAAACTTTTTGTGACAAAAAAGAATTCACAGGTAGGAAATTATGAAAATCTCCGAAGCAATAAAACAAGATGCAAAATTTATCTTAGCAAGTTGCGAAGCAGTTAAAGAACGAGATGGAATGAGCGAACTATGGCACGTTCTAGTAAAATACTGTAACATAACTCCCTTAGATGCTTTTAGATTGCAGATTAAAGGACTCTTCCTCATTGCTATTAAAGCTGATCTAATTGAAACCTTTGAAAAAATATCAGAAGTAATCAACGAAAAGAAATTCCAATTTATTATTTGTAAAAAATTAATACCTCTTGAGCGTCTAATCAAAAGTGATTTCGACGAGTTATCTGAAATCTTATCAGAACACTTGCAAAAGATCCCAAACGATGTGAAGTGGCGAATATCACTGAATAGAAGACATACAAAATTGAAAAAAGCTGATGTTATAAATTTAATAGCATCTCATCCATTAGCTCCGAAAGGGCAGGTTGATTTAAGCAATCCTGACTGGGATATTATTGTGGAAATTTTTGGTGGGTGGCTTGGTTTTGGGATATTCAAGCATGATCCTATACTTGCTATAAAATAAGAAGAATTTATTTTTCAAGATTTAATAAAGCAGATTTTTCAATCGCTAATTTTTCAATAATTGCATAATCTGTAGAAGAGATACTCTTGGATTTTGTGAATCTGTGAATTACTTCATCAGAAATTTCAAGATTCTTTAGAACTTTATCAATATTGTCTACCGCTATTTCATCAACATTTATTTTGTAATCTTGAATTTCTATGCCAAGTTTATCGAAAAAACTCTTGAAATTAAATTGTTTTATCTCTTTCAGATCATTTGAAAAATTCACTATCTGTAACATAAGCAATTTCTTAGTTGAAGATGTAATCCCTACTTTAGGAAAAGCCTTACTTATCTGACGATTTCCAGATAAATAGAGCATAATTTCAGCATTGAGATTCTTGGCAATGTTAGTTTTGTCCTTAAATGCTTTTATAGCAAATCGAATGCAAGCTTTCAAATGGATAATACCTGCGACTGCTTCTGCATCAAAAACAAGAAAAGTATGATTAGCAGCTAGTTTCTTTCCTTCGTCAACAAGTTCAGCTACCAGTTTATTAATTTCATCTTTAACTAGAGATTTCTTTAATGACGCCTGAGAAATTATAACCTTATGCTGATCAATTTCATGCATTCACAAGTAACCTCAAAGAATTTTCACTTACCATACCTTATAATAATTATCAAAGATTTTCAAGAAAAGACAAATGTATAACGATTCATGAGAGGATTTTAAAGAAAATTAATAATCAATATCTCAAAAAGGTATACTGGTGTAAATTCGTTGGATACAGATATTTTGGTTTTAACCTATGATGACATCTGGTTTTTAACAAATGATTTAGCTAAGAAGATAAGAAATGAAAACTTGAAACCTGATATCTTAATAGGGATTGCTCGTGGTGGATTAGTTGTTACACGTCTCCTAAGTGACATTATGGATAATTTAAAAGTAGCAATAATAGGCGTTGGGTTCTATACAGGAATCAATGAAACAGAGAAGGATCCAATCCTAACTCAAGAGCTCTCTTTAGATTTAACTGATCAGAAAGTGCTGTTAATTGATGATGTTTCTGATACAGGTAAAAGTTTCGAATTCGCAGTAAAGTATCTTAAGGCAAAGAATTTACAAGAGCTCAAAACTGCCGCACTACACTACAAGCCACAATCGACTTTTAAGCCAGACTATTTTATAAGCGAAACTTCGAAATGGATTGTCTATCCTTGGGAATATATGGAGTTTACAAGATTATATTTTAAGAAACAATTAGAAAAAAACAATGATAAAGAAGCAATTATTCAAAACCTAATAAAACTCAATATTCCTGAATTTGTGGTAAATGAGGTATTAGAAAATTAGATATAATTAAAAAAAAGAAGAAAAACTTCTGGAAACAATCCAGAAAGTATTTGTCTTTTATTCTGCTTCTTTGAATCTTTTTCGAACGAATTCTGGCATTGTAAATCCAAGATATGCTAAACTACACATAATTATGGCAAAAACGTAGGCAAAGAAGAAGAATGGAGTATATCCGCCAGAAATAATTCCAAGAACATTATCTCCAAATAAGAAATCTAATGCGAATGAAAGATAGATCAGGATTCCAAAAACACCTGATAAAATGATAAATCTGAATCCAGCTTTTTCCCATCGCAAAGTAGCATATCGAAGTGGTTGCCTAGTAAATACGATCAAAGCTATGAAAGCTATGAATGTCATAGTTAGGTGAAACAATGTTGGAAAAAGTGAGTATTGAGGAGTAGGCCATAATCTAATTCCCCCACCTATTAGGACGCCAATTGTAATCCCATTTAAGGCAGCAAAAATTAATGGTACCATCATTCCAGTTTTTCTAAACATAGCGGATTGTGAGAAAATTATTGACACAAAGATTAGTATGAAGATATTGCTAAGAGCTGAAAAACTATACCCTAGCATCACACCAATATCACCATATTCCCTACCATTAGGATTCAATATTAAACCATTAATTACTAGATATTCCAACAATCTAAAAACAAACAAGAAGATGATAGCTATATCCCAAAAGGTAAATGCTATAGCTAAGGCAAGTGCCGATCTTCTCCTTCTACTAAAGTACCTAACATAAAGCATTACAACAACAAACATAACAAATGCAAGAACAATGCCTTCTGTAATTACAGCTACAAGTATTCTATCCATGATTTTTTTCCTCCTTAAATAATCTGCGTAGGAACATTGGCATTATGTAACCAGCATAAGCAAGTGTACACATTAGTATGGCGAATGTCCATCCAATGTAAAGAAAGGGAGTATATCCTTCCTCAAATCCTGGGACGAATAATGTAGCTACACGATCTAATGCAAGCATTAAGTAAATCATTATTCCAGCTAATGCTGAACCAATGATGAAACTGAAGCCTGCTTTCTCCCAACGGAATTGTACTTTTCCTCTTGCTCCGATACTAAAGAACAATAGTAATAGAAAAGCAATAAATGTCATAACTAAATGGTAAATTGTTTGTGCAAGACCATAAGCTGGATTTGTTGGATCAGCTATTATTACATCAATAATAAGTCCAATTGTTACTCCATTGAAGATTGCATTAATTAATGGAACAAGTTTGTATGTTTTCCGAAACATTGGTGATTGTGCGAAAATCTGAGAAACAAAGATAACTAGGAATATATTACTAATTGCTGAGAATGCGTAACCAATATTGAAACCATATCTTACTGCTTGAATAGATTCCGCTGCTATTGGTTGTCTTAAATAATGAATTAAGGATCCAACAAATACTGAAATTGCCCCTAAATCCCAAAAAGTAAATGTTACAGCAAGTGTAATCGCTGGTAATCTTCTTCGTTCGAAATATCTAATATACAAGAAAATTACAACAATTGTGACAGCTAGAGTAACAATACCCACTGTAATTAGTGCTCCTAAACTTACATCACTAGGTAAATCTGCCATTTGTATTAGTTCCTCCAAATCACCAAAGTGCATCCTTCATTTTATCGATTGGTGACTCTTCTTTAAGATGCCACTCTACGATTTCATCTAGAATTTTCTTTAACTCAGAAGACTCAATATCCGCACTCATTGGATCATAAATCTTGTCAATTCCTGAAGCAATTTGTTTTGCAACATCTTCCCATTCTTTTATAGCTCGTTTCTCTAAGGATTCATTGAAAACTAGTGCTACAGAAATGCTTTGGATTGCAAAGATTATTGCTATTAAACCAGCGGATAGATCAAGGTTAAAAACACCTTTTTCTAATTTGATCGCTATTTCCCGGATTTTTGCAAGCGAATCACTGAAATCTTCACTTTCAGGATTAACTTCACCAAAAATTGATGTTACTATAGCCTTATTCGCTTCTTTTGAAAATATTATAGCATTTTCAATCATTGCAAACTATTCTCCTGATCAAAAAAATACATAGAAAATATGTATCTATTAATCAACAATTCTTTAAAGTATAGTTTCTTAAAGAATAATAGCTAAATAAATTTCTCCGTTGTAGCAAAAAGTGAAATAATGAACCAGCAATAATTTTGAGTTTAGGATAAAGAAACGACATAAATAAAGTTGACAAAAAATGATAGAAAAACAAATTTACTCTGCACCTGGTAGGGTGTGTCTATATGGAGAACATCAAGATTATCTTAAACTAACAGTTATACCAGCTGCAATTAATTTGCGCACAACAATTTCCATAGAAAGAAACGATTTAAATGAAATAAATGTCCATTCACTAGAATTGAAGAAAACTGATGTTTTTAAAGTAAATGAAGAAATCACATTGGCAAAGAATGAATTTGATTATTTTCGAGCAATTATTATTGTCCTAAAAAAGGAGGGTATTATCGGGGAAATTCCCGGATTCAATGTTACTATATCAAGTCAAGTTCCAATTGGTTCAGGTCTCTCGTCATCAGCAGCGATATTAGTGTCTTGGTTAACAGCATTAAACGATCAATTAAAATTGGAATTAAATAAAACTGAAATCGCTGATTTGTGTTTTATTGCTGAAAATAATATTCTGGGAATTAATTGTGGAATTATGGATCAATATTCTTCTTCTCTAGGTGGAATTTTTTCTTTAGATTGTGATGGTCCTCCATATAATATACAGCCTTTTACAACCCCCTTAGAAGGTTTAGTTATTGGTGATAGCTGTATAAGACGATTAGCTAATGAACCCTTAACATCATTAAAGAATCAAATAATAACTGGGTTTGAAAAAATCCAGAAGCAAGGTGATTTCAAGTTAAAATCCTTAGCTTCTGATACACTCACAGAATTTCGAGATATTATTACTGAAAATGAATATAGAAGATTACTGGGTGTAATAACTATCAGAAATATAACTGAAAGAGCAAGCCTAGAATTATCTAAATCTAGTAATCAAGATATTAAATGCCTTGGGTCATTACTTGCAAAGCAACAAACAATGCTAAGAGATTATCTTGG
>DAOVHJ010000069.1 GCA_030671945.1 Candidatus Heimdallarchaeota archaeon | reverse complement strand
CGATGAACTTAATACAATTTTGAAGGATTTAGAACCTATAACCTATAGGTCGGATATGGAGCTTATACAAACAATTGCTGCTTATCAATATGGCTCTGGGATCGGTCAAGAAATGTTTAAGGAAAATTGTAGAATAAGAAGTAAGCCAAATCAACCACAATTTATTATGCAAGACAAAAAACAAATTGGAGTAATCCAACCAACAACAGGAAAATTATCTCTAACATTAGAAACAGGAAAAACCTTGGTAGAAAAAGAGAAGTATTGTGTTTTGTTTGATGATGAAGAATTAGAAGGCTCCACACTTTTCGCAGTAGGTGTTGTTGATGCTGATCCTCAAATAAGACCAACTGATTCCGTAGTTATTCTGAATAAGAAAAAAGAACTCGTAGGAGTTGGAAATGCTATAATTTCTGGAAAAGATATGAAAGAAACAAGGCGTGGACCTGCTGTAAAAATAAAGCAAAAAGTTTGAAATAAAACACACTGAGAATGAGTGCTTATCATGCTAGACACAAAAGGAATTCTTGCAGAACAAATCTGTTCCCTTAAGAAAAAATCACTAAAGAAACGGAAGACTAGGGATACAAGTAAAGCAATAGCTAGCTGGATAGAAGATGATCGCTTAATTACTGGTCCAGGCAAGGCTTTAGTTATCATTCTCAATTCTCAAGGCTGTAATTGGGGGTTAGGTGTCGATGGTGGATGTAGCATGTGTGGCTATTCAAATGAGACTTCTGCAATTGATATTTCAGCTGATGATCTCATAGCTCAAGTTAAAAATACCTTGCCAAAATTTTCCAAAAAAGAATTTCAATCCATTAAAATCTTCAACTCAGGCAGCTTTCTAGATACTAATGAAATTCCAATAAAAACACAAACTGAAATCTTAGGCATGATAAATGAGTTTGAATCTGTTTCCGAGGTAATTATTGAATCTAGACCTGAATTCGTTTCTCGAAAAACCTTGAAGATTTTAAGAAAAACATTGGATCAAAATAAAGAATTAGAAATTGGGATAGGATTAGAAACAAGTAATGATCTTATAAGAATTAATAATATAAACAAAGGATTTCTTTTTGAAGATTACAAAAATGCCGTGAAGAGTGCTCTCTCAGAAAATACAAGAGTTAAAACCTATCTTTTACTAAAACCTCCTTTTCTTACCGAAAAAGAAGCAATAAACGACACAGTGCAATCTGCAATTGATGCTATTAAAACTGGTTCTAGGTCAATCTCAATAAACCCGATAAACGTTCAATCGGGAACTCTCGTTTATGACTTGTGGAGAAACGGGATCTATCGCTCGCCTTGGTATTGGACTCTAAAAACTGTACTTCTGAAAATCTGGAACCAAGTTAATAAACAAAAGTTAACTGAAAAAGTGGACAGAATTTTGAGTGATCCATCAGGTGCTGGAACCCAACGTGGAATACACAATTGCTCAAAGTGCAATAAAGATTTCATTAAAACCATAAGGAATTATTCTGTGAATCAAGATTATACAATTCTAAACAAAATAACTTGTTCTTGTCATAATCTTTGGCTAGAGCTTATTAGGCAAGAAGACGCATCTCGAGATTTTTCCTTAATGAAGGTTGAAAATCCTAGAAACCTCTTGTAATTAATCTAACTAATAGAGGCTCTCACTTGGATTAAAGGAATCTTTTTAATTACTTAAAATGCACAAATAAGTAAGATAAATGAAACAAATTCCTCGAGAAAATTAAGGTGGGATAAAAAATAGAGATAATTTTACATGAGTTCTCAAAGAAAGAATGTTATGATGGTTCGCAGATAAAACCTCTTTGGGCTCTAAATAAATTCGGTGTTTCTGGTAGTTCAATAGTAATTTTCCGAGGTAGTATGAAAATACCACAAGAAGAAATGATTGATGTCCAGGATATAATTAGAGAAAAAGACCTTGCTGAGATCCTAATCTCAGGAGATGATTGCATTCACTTCATTATAGAAATGTTTGATGATCAACCCGCTAATTTGAAGGTCGCCTATCATCGTTTACATCTCCTTGCATTTATTGTTCAGAAAATCGTTGAAGAAAAATACCGGATAAGTCTGGAGAAAAAAGGAACTGATCTCTATTATCAAGATAAAAAACTGAATGTAGCAATTGCCACAAGTTCAAATAGCTCCTCAAAAATACACTTTGGAATTAATATAGTTTCAACAGGTGTCCCTGATTATGTGAAAGCTGTGGGTTTAAGTGATATTAATGAGAAAATTAATCTCGAGAAGCTAGCTGAAAGGATTGGCAAGGAATTCATATCTGAAGTCAGTGCGATTGATCATGATGTGATGAAATCCAGAACACTATAATGAGGAATTACAATGCCTTTTGAAATCGATTTTGAAGATCCAAGAATAGGGTTTGCATCAGCCCATTTCATTATTGGTCACGATAAATGCGGAAGCTTGCATGGTCATAATTATTTCATCAAAGTGAAAATTAGCGGAGAAATAAACGAACAACATATGGTTCTAGATTATGGGCTTTTGAAAGAAGAATTGAAAAAGCTAGTAAAACCTCTTGACCACAAAGTTTTGATTCCTGAAAAGGCAGATGGATTACAAATAGAAGAGAAAGAAGAATCTGTAGAAGTAAAAACCTGTGATAAACGATATCTTTTGCCTGTAGAGGATGTTGTTCATTTGCCAATTCCAGCGACAACAGCAGAAGAACTCGCTAAATACTTCCATCAAGAACTCCAGAAAAAATGGCCAAAATTCGTCATTAGAGTTACCATTGAAGAAGCTCCGGGAGCAAGTGCAACATATACAGAATAATCTTTTGAATAAAACGAGATAATTATTATAGTTTTAACCCTAAGGTAATTCCAGTAAACAATTCTAGGTGTAATTGGATGGATTCTGAAAGAGATGATGTGAGCTTCTATTTGGAATATAAACCAAAGTATAAAGTTTTTCATGAACTAATGAGCAAAAGAATGAGAAATGTCTTACTTGTTTCTAGTATTTATGATAGTTTTATGCTTGAAGAAGACGGACGTTTATCAGATCAAATTTACGAAGAATTTCAGAATCTAAATTTGCGTACATTGCCACGAATTACTCGAGTTTCTTCTGCGAATGAAGCGCTTGATATTCTTAAAACTCAGAAATTTGATTTAGTTATAACAATGCGACGACTAGGTGAAATGGATGCATTCTCTTTTGGAAAAAATGTTAAGAAAATTCAAAATATTCCAGTTATTTTACTTCTAACAAGTGTTGTCGAAATAAGTTATCTTCCAATAAGGGAGAAACGTAAAGGGATCGATAGAGTTTTTGTTTGGAACGGTGACTCAAAGGTTTTTGTTGCTATAATAAAACATCTTGAAGATAAACTGAATGCGGAACGAGATATAAAGATTGGAGATGTTAGAGTATTTATTTTTGTTGAAGATTCCATCCGATTTTATTCTCTTTTTCTACCTGAATTATATAGTGAGTTAATGCGCCAGACTCATCGTTTAATACTAGAAGGGACAAATGATTTTCAAGATTTATTAAAAATGAGAGTTCGACCTAAAATTATTCTTGCAGAAACATATGAAGAAGCAATGAGGTATTTCAAAAAATATCAGAACAACGTTATGGGTGTTATTTCTGATATAGAATTTCCAAAGGATGGAGAATTAAACAAAAATGCTGGATTCCTATTTGTAAAACAAATAACAAAAAAAATTAGAAATCTACCCATAATCTTGCAATCTACAAAAGAGAAGTATCGTAAAAAAGCTGAAGAAAAGGGTTATCTCTTTAATCATAAACGTTCACACGGGATGCTGTGGGACCTTAGAAAATGGCTCTTAGATTTTGTTGGTTTTGGTGAGTTCGTTTTTAAGAATGAAGCTGGAGAAATCCTTGGAAAAGCTAAGGATATGATTAGCTTTTATGAACAAATTAGAAATGTACCAATTGAATCTCTAATATATCATGGTCAAAATGATCATTTCTCCAACTGGCTTCATGCACGGGGAGAATTTGAGATAGCAGAAAAATTGAAACCACGAAAAGTTTCGGAATTTACACATGAAGAATTACGGGAATTTCTTCTGAGTACAATTAATGAAGTTGTGCTAGAAAAAACAAGAGGAATAATAAACGATTTCTCGAAAGAAAATTATAATCAAGAGATGCTCTTTTTAAGATTAAGACCTGGATCATTAGGTGGTAAAGGTAGAGGCTTAGCTTTTCTCATGTTTATTCTAAAATCATTTCAGGTACAGGATGAATTTAAGGATGTTACAATTGAAATACCTAGAACTTGTGTAATTGGGACTGATGAATATGATAAATTTATGGAGGAAAATAATCTCTATGATTTTGCATTGTCGAATGTCTCTGATGAAGAAATTAAGAAGAAGTTTACAAAAGCAAAATTATCAGAGAGTATACGATTAGATCTTGAATACCTTTTACAATCTTGGACAAAACCATTAGCAGTTCGTTCATCGAGTGTATTAGAAGATTCTGCCTATCAACCATTTGCTGGTATTTTTAGCACCTTGATGATTCCTAATAATAATGATAAAGATACTAATTTGAATCAACTGTGTACCGCAATAAAACTTGTTTTTGCATCAGTCTTTCAGGAAGTAGCTAAATCATATGCAGAAACTATTAGTCAAACAGTCGAAGAATCCAAGATGGCTGTAATAATTCAGGAAGTAGTAGGGAAAGAACACAATGCTCGCTTCTATCCTGATTTTTCAGGAACAGCTTCATCATTTAATTATTATCCTTTTGTAGATTTTATGAAATCAGAAGATGGGATAGCTCATTTAGCTTTAGGCTTGGGGCGTCTAATAGTGGATGGATATGAGTCATTTCGCTTTTGTCCTAAATATCCTAAAAGCAATTTTTATTCTACACCGGATTATTTGTTAGATAATAGTCAAAATGTCTTTTTTGCAATAAATCTTCAACAAAAGAAACTTGACATCTTAATTGATGATCCTTTCGTTAAAAAATTTGATTTGAATGATGCTATTGAGGATGAAACTCTCAGCGAAATTGCTGACACATATGATTTCAATTCAAAAACACTTGGAACTGGTTATCATGGAAAAGGATCTCCTGTAATTACTTTTAGTAAACAATTAAAATTAAAACTTCTACCTCTTGCTGGGATTGTCACAAAAATTCTAGCAATTGGAGAACAAACAATGGGTTGTTCCATAGAAATAGAATTTGCTGTGAATTTTAAGGAGAATAAAAACGAAAAGGACAAGTTTAGCATATTACAAATAAGACCTTTTTTACAACAAGAAATGATGTACGTAGATGAAATTGAAACATATGAGAAACAACAAATGCTTGCTTATTCCAATCATGTTTCTGGTAATTTAATTAGTCAAGATATCTATGACATCATTTACGTAAAACCTGAATCATTTGATAACTTGAAAACTCTTGAGATGCTAAAGGAAGTAGATGAACTAAATTCTAAATTAATCGCTGAAAAAAAGCAGTACTTGCTTATAGGTTTTGGTCGTTGGGGTTCCTCAGACCGTTTTCTTGGCATTCCAGCAAAATGGAACAATATTAGTGGAGCTAAAACAATTATTGAAACTAATCTTGAGAATTTTCAAATAGATTTTTCACAAGGAAGTCATTTCTTTCATAATATTGTCACATCAAATATTGGATATCTCCATGTTAAATATCGTGAAATGCAACATTTCATTGATTGGGATTGGCTTGGAAATGAAGTAGCTGAAAATGATCTAACTTATGTGAGACATCTTAGATTAAAAAAACCATTAACTATTAGAATTAACGCCAAAAGAAAAGAAGGTATGATTATAAAACCATCATAGAATTAAAATAATTAATAGTATTATAAAAAGAAGGGTAGATGTAAATGGAACTCATACCAATAAACACTCCATTAGTGTCAACAAATGATGATATGTTTGAAGTAATATTTAATGCATTAACTGCTGCCAAAGTAAAACTACAAGATGGTGATGTCTTAACAATAGCGACCAAAATTATTAGTGTGACACAAGGACTTCTAATAAACAAGGATGAAATCGAGGTCTCAGATAAAGCAAGAGAATATGCAAAGGTTACTCAGTTGAGCCCAGAATTCATGGAAGTTGCTATTAGGCAATCAGATGAGGTATTAGGTGCATGTATTGGAGCTTTATTAACAAGAAGAGATGGACATGTCATGCCCAATGCCGGTGCTGATCAGAGTAATGCTCCTCTCGGATCAATTATTATTCTTCCAACAAATCCCTCACAAAATGCTCGAGAGATTCAACATTTTCTCCAGGATAAATTCAACTGTCGAATTGGTGTAATTATCGGTGATAGTAGAGTCCAACCACTGAGAAGAGGTACAAGTGGATTAGCACTCGGTGTTGCAGGTTTTGTCCCAGTAATCGATGATAGAGGAAGAAAGGATCTTTTTGGTCGAGAAATGAAAATGACAAGAAGAGCCATAGCTGATAATCTAATGTCAGCTGCTGAAATTCTTTCAGGTGAAGTTGATGAGAAAGTACCAATTGTTTTGATAAGGAACGCTCCCATAATTTTAACTGAGGATGATTTAACAGAAACCATGTCAATTCCACCAAAAGAATGCATGTACTTCAGCACATTTCTCCCTTACAGAGATGAAGAATGAATTATTCAAATCAATATTTTGATTTCTTAACTCATTGGTGTTTCCTATGAACAAAGTAAAGACAATAATATCCAAACTCGACAAACACTATGGTATTAAACACTGGAAGCGTTGGAGAGAACCGGTGGGTGAATTAGTTCGAACAATTCTTTCCCAAAATACCACAGATAAGAATAGCTTAAGAGCTTATGCTAACTTAATTGAAGCATTCAAAACATGGGATGCGATGGTGGAAGCGGATGAAGCAGAAATTGCTGAAGTAATTAGAAGTGGTGGTTTAGCAAACATTAAAGCAAAGAAGATCAAGAAAAGTTTGATTGAAATCAAAAAACGTGAAGGAAAAATTGATCTCGAATTTCTTGCAGGTTACAAACCGGATGATGCAGAAGAATATTTAGTATCTTTAGATGGGGTGGGACCAAAAACAGCAGCATGTGTATTGATTTTTTCTTTTAATTTTCCAATAATGCCCGTTGACACACATGTTCATCGATTAAGCAATCGAATAGGATTAGTCACAACTAAAACTCGGGAAAAAACTCAGGAAGCAATGAAAACTATAATCCCAAAGAAGAACATCTATAGTTTCCATCTAAATCTAATCGAGCACGGACGAAAAGTGTGTAAGGCTTCAAAACCATTGTGCTCACAGTGCTTTCTTACAGATTTTTGTGATTACTTTCAAGAAAATTTCAAAAAGAACTCTTGAAAATTTTTAAGTAAAGCAAAGCTAATTAAGATTGAATCCCCTTATTCATTTTGTTAAATTGATTACTTCTCAATAGGAAGGACTGCATTGTTTACTAAAACACCTGATCTCTCAATTAATCAAACATTAGCAGAAGAGATCCTAAATTGGGCGTTACCAATACTCGGTGTTATTTTTACTGGTTTAATTATCTGGTTTATTTGGAGATACGTTAGAAAAAGTGATCATGCAGGACGAATTTCCGAATTTGATGAGAAATCTCTCAAGAAACTGATTAAAGAAAAAGGAACTCAAAAACATCTGCCGTTTTGTGAGGATTGCAAGATGCCAATGAGGACAGAAATACGCTATAAGGATTTCATGAAAGATCAAGGAGAATTCCTAATTAGCAGTGAAACAGCAGAAAATACCTTAACATCACTTGTTGGTAGTAGTCGCATTTCCCAGGAAGATATGGATTTAATAACAGAGTTTTTTGTTAGTAATCCTGAATTAGATCAACAACTATTTAAGAGATATAAATGTCCCAATTGCTCGAAGACACAAGTTTTGCCATACCTGAAAATATCCGAATAATTTCTTTTAATCTGAATAAATCTCATAAATAGGAATAGTTTTATTCTCACAGAAATTCAATATATCTCGTTTAGGTGCACTTAAAATGGAACCCTTATCAGTATTCTTTATATTAATTCCAATTGGCATTGCTGTAGGAATATTCGCTGCGATAACTGGCTTAGGCGGTGGGGTTTTAATGGTACCTATCTTATTTTATGCTGCTTTTGCCTTATTTGACCCAGTAGCAAACTATGGTATACTTGATGTTTTCAAATATGCAACAACGATATCGAGTACTGTAATTGTATTCACAGCAGCGTCCGCTACCATAGCTTTTTCGATCCAAAAGCGAATCGATTACTTAGTAGGAATTCTCTGTGTTCCATTTACTATTGCTGGATCATATCTTGGAAAATTTACCCAATCGAAAATTGATGAAACAATTGTCTTAATCTTCTTTGCAATTCTGTTATTTTTAACTGCTTTAAGAATGATCTATAAAGTAATCTCTCCAAGAATTAGGAAACCGAAGATTAAGGAGAGCGACGATGAAATTCTTATTCCAGTTGAAGAAGTTGAAACTATGGAAAAACCATCTCGCTTCAAGTTGCTACTAGATAAATTAACTTTAGAGAAAGATATAGAAGATAGAAGTGGCAAGAAATGGGAATACAAAGCAAAATTATACTTAACTCCCATAGCTATAATAGGTGGTTTTGTTGCCAGTATGGCTGGAGTTGGCGGAGGTATAGTTATGGTTCCAGTTCTACACATATTCATTGGTTTACCTATTCACTTCGCAACAGCTACATCAGTCTTCATTATGATTTTTACCAAATCAACAACAATAATCACATCTTATACTGGTTCCACAGAAACTACCGGTATTTGGTGGCCATTTGTCGCAGGTTTAGCAATTGGAATAATTGGCGGTGCTCAAATCGGTGCGAGGCTAGCTCGAAAAATAAAAGCTGATCCCTTAAAAATTGTCTTTGCTACTGTGCTAGTTTTGGTGTCAATCTGGACAATCATACAATGGCAGTTAGATGTGAATGGAATCTTATAGTCATTATCCATAATGGAAAGGGTTATTAGTTGCTTCTTATTTCCCATAGAAGTAGATAGTAATTGACTATGGGCAAAGAAACACATCTAGAGGCTTGAATTGGAAATGGCGGAAGTAACTGATCTTCATGTTTTGGCAAAACTATCTCAAGGGTCACCCAATGAAGAAGATGCCTTTATAGTTCGGGGAGAAAATGAAAAGATCATTGCTAAAATCCACAGCTTAAGTGAATTACTTGATGTTCTTTCTAACTTAAAACCCGCTGAAATTTTTCCAAACCTCTGTCGAATTAAAGATGAAGAAATAGAATGTGACTTAGCATTATGGGTTCATTATGTTTTAGGTGATGCTGTTCTCTCAGCCAAAATATATAATTTTGCAAAAACTATGCAAGACGACCCAGAAAAGCTGAAGCTTCAAATTTTTAATTTATGTTTCAATAGATATCTCAATTTTCAAGAATTGATTGATTCCTCTGATGATTTGTCTTTTTTTAATGATGATCCTGCCCCTCCAACTAATATATAGACTATAATCGTCAAAAAATAAATAGAACTCCTTTCTTATTTATTGTAAGAGTGGTGAGTTCTAATGCGTTTCTTCCCCAACAATCTCCAGCAAAAGAAATGTCAAATTTGCAGTAAAGAGTCACCAGAAATTTCTGAGAAATTAGGTGTTTGCAAAGAATGTATTCTTACCCAGCACCAAGAAGCAATGGAAATCATCAAAAAAACTCGAGTAAAATATCGTCTGAAATATAATCT
>DAOVHJ010000022.1 GCA_030671945.1 Candidatus Heimdallarchaeota archaeon | reverse complement strand
GCAAGTAGTTCTGGAACAAATTCATGGGTTAATGGCGTAACATGTGATATTGTCCTATCAAAATCAAAACTCACACATTTAATCAAATTTTAATCCTCTAATTAATCATTAAACTAATTCACTTCATTAATTTTGTTTAATTTTTCGTTTAAATCACAAACTTGGTTTTAACATTTTTTTCTCAGGGTCAAGATAAATAAGACTATTAATGACTGCTTCTTCAGGAGTTACTTGATATTTAAAACCGAGCTTTTCTAATTTTTCTGAATTGTAGATATATGTTTTTCCTACATATTTAATCGTTATTGGAGAAAGAGCTGTTTTAATTAATTTTATCTTTGGAAAAATCTTGTGCAAAACACGAAGCAATGGTATCAGAGATTTGAAGAACCAATAAGTGATTGAGAATTTTGGGGGCATCCTTTGATAATAATCAGCAATGATATTCATAATTCGACGATAAGAGATAGGCTCATGAGCAATGTTGTAAATTTCTCCTGAAATATTCTCAGGATATTCAGCTAAGAATACTTGTCCTCTTGCAACATCACGAGCTGAAGTAATTGCAAATAAGTGCTTTCCACGATTAATGAGCTTTGGAAGTAGTTTATATTTCATTACTTGTACCATAGAAGGTATTGTTTGTCTGTCACCAGCTCCGATTATTGGTCCCAATCTTGTAATAATGATTGTTTTATATGGATTCTTCTTTGCATAATCTCTAACAAGATTTTCAGCGATTCTCTTCGTTACTTGATATGGTTCTCCCTCAAGTTCACCTAAAGGACTATTTTCATCCAAATTATAGTATCTTTTTCTTCCATTGAACGCTTGATACACTGCAATAGAGCTTGTATAAATGAAACATTTCGCTTCTGATTTAACAAAAACATCAAGCATGATTCTTGTCCCTAAAACATTGGGAGCATACATTTGATCATATGTTTGATTCAGAAGAATGTTTGCTGCTATATGAAAAACAAACTCTATACCGTTTGCCATTACTTCATGTATAGTATCACTATCTTGTAAATCACCTTTTATTATGGTAACCCCTGAAAGTTTCAGTCTATGAGCTTTCTTTGGGTTCCTTACCAGACAAATAATATCAGATGGGTTTGTTACACTTAGTTTTCTATCAGCTAGAATATGCTCTACAACATGCATACCAACTTGCCCTGTTGCTCCTGTAACAAACACTTTTGCCATAGACTATCCAACTATTTGTTTTATTAAAGCGAATAAAAAATTCGCTTAGGTGAAATGTAAATTTAGTTCCCTTGAACTTTAATAAAGTTTGTATGTTTTACCCATACAGTTTGTGCAGAGTTTCTAGGATATATTCAATGTGTTCTTTTTCGATTCCATAATGAGTAACAAAGCGAAATATGGTATCCCAACGACTGCTTGTAAAAATATTGTGTTTTGCTAAATCAGCTTTAAATTGTTTACCTGTTATTTTTAAACCACTTATATCAATGAATAAAATATTTGTTTCGCAATCTTGTGTTGTTATACCGTTAATCTCTTCCAAACCCTTTTTCAGTAGTTGTGCATTTAAATGATCATCAGCTAATCTGTTAATCATACTATCTAATGCAACGATTCCTGGAGCAGCAATAATTCCAACTTGCCTCATTCCTCCACCTAACATTTTCCTAGTTCGTAACGCTTTATCTATGAATTCCTGACTCCCAACAATCATAGACCCAATAGGACAAGCTAATCCTTTGCTCAAACAAAACATTACACTATCAGCCCCTTTTACGAGTTCGCTTACTGGAACCCCAAGTGCAATTGCGGCATTAAATATTCGTGCACCATCAACATGAATTTTTAGATTTTTTTTCTTGGCAGCAGAAAAAATATCATTTAACTCAGATATTTTCCAAGGTTTTCCTCCTGCCATATTATGTGTGTTTTCAATTGTAACTAGAGAGCTAATTGGATAATGAACATCAGAACTTCTTACTAATTCGTCCAACATCTCCGGTGTGAGTAAATAGTCATTCTTCCCAGTAAATGTTCGAAGCTGTAAGCCACCAATTACTGCAGGTGATGCAACCTCATGCAGAAAAATATGCGAATTCTTTTCTAAAATAACTTCGTCTCCCTTATTGGTTTGACTCACTAAACCACAAATATTCCCCATAGTTCCTGAGCTAACAAAAAGAGAAGCTTCCATACCTAGGAGTTTTGCTGTCTTCTCTTGCAGTTCTATTACAGTTGGATCGTCACCAAAGACATCATCCCCAAGCTTTGCATTTCTAATAGCTTCCATCATTTCTTCCGTCGGATGAGTTACAGTATCACTTCTTAAATCGATTTTTTCTTTTATCATTTGCATCACTTTTATCTAATAAGACAAATTTAGTAATTATTCTATATAATGCTTTTATAGATTATGTGAGTTATCTATATGTCTAGAAAAGACTTTAAAGTATTAATCGCTTAAAGTATTGAATAATCAATAAAAATTGAGTTATTATATAGAGTTTGAGGGCAATTCTAATGCATAAACTTGACAAAACAGATCTTCGGATTTTATCTACACTTTTAGAGGATGCTAGAACAAGTTACGCTGCTTTAGCCCGAGAAACAAATTTAACTATTCCGTCTATTAAAACCCGAATTCAGAAATATATAGACACAGGTTTGATTGAGAAGTTCACAATAATCTTAGATGAACACATGATTATGAAAGGTACCTCTATGACTTTTCTTCTTAAAGTTAAACCGAGTGATTTAGACAAAATTTCTAAGGATATCTATGATAGCCCTTACATAGCAAATTTAACCATAACTTCAGGTCACTATAATCTACTTATTGTTACTCATCCAATGAGTGACAAAGACAAATTGGAATTCATAAAGGCAGTGAATACACTTCCAGGAGATTCGATTATAGAGCTTGTTTCATCAATAAATCTCGAGACTTTCATGTGCAAACCTATTGAATTACCAAAATCACCTGTCAATCTACTAATACGATGTGATTACTGTCATAGGGAATTTTCTGGTGAAGTATTTTCAAAAGCTGTTCTTGGTAGAAAACGGTATTTCTGTAGTCCCATTTGTCAAGAGAAATATGAGGAACGTGCTAAGAAATACATTCGTGGAGAATTATTCCGGCACCCTGATGAAGAAAAAGCAGCTGAAAAAGAAGCTAAAAAATAAAATGTTTTCTTTATCTCAAATTTTTTTTCTCGCCAAAAGAGGTTTATATGTTAAAGACATTTATTACTTCACAGGAGAAGTCGCGTATGGTAAAGAAAGACAAATTTGACGCGATCTTTTTTGATCTCGATGACACTTTATTTAATAGCTCTCTTATGTCACAAACTGCCAGAAGAAATGCTATTCGGGCATTAAAAGAAGCGGGAATAGAACTTGATGTGGATACAGCTTTTGGTATTTTATTAGATATAGTTGGCAAATATGGTTCAAATTACAATGAGCATTTTAATCGGTTGATTGAAGAATTAGGATATGAGGTACATCCAAAGCTTATTGCTGCTGCAGTTGTTGCCTACCATAATACAAAATTTGGATTGCTCCGTCCCTTTCCAGGAGTGATTCTAACTTTACTTACACTAATGAAATCGATCAAAATTGGAATCATATCAGATGGAATTAAACTAAAACAATGGGAAAAACTAACTTATCTAGGAATACAGCACTTCTTCGATGTTGTTGTTATTAATGATTTACCTAGTCAATGGAAACCATCAGCCTTCGGATTTAAGGCTGCTATGAAAAAATTAGAACTAACTGATCCATCTCGAATTATCTATGTTGGGAATAAAACCGCATCTGACATTTTAGGTGCCAACAAAATGGGAATCGTTAGTGTTCTATTTGATCCAAATAGGTATATTGATGTTGCAAAACTCTCTAAAAAGGAAAAACCCAAATTTGTGATACATAAATTTACTGAAGTTGCAGAAATTGCAGGCTTCAAGCCAATCAGGTGGAGATTTAGTTAAAAATGAAATGAAGGGATGAAAATCCCTATTGTTTTCGTTTATAGATGGAAAGCGGGGTGGGAAATTAAATCCCCCTTCACCTATTTCACATATTTTTAATATAAGCAAAAATGAATTGATCATTAGGCTTTGCCAATAAATGGTTTAGCTTTTGATCCATCGCTGCATGTTGGTACTTCCATTTTTTTTCCACAATCTGGAACAACACAGACCAATTGGTCACCTTCGAGTTCCATCGATTCTCCACAGCAAATAGGCCATTCAATAATTGATCCATCTGGGCATTTGAATTGGAGTTTCATTTCTGATTCTTGCGCTTTAGTTTTAGTTTCTTGTAGCTTTACGCCTTTTAGATCATCTTCTGATACTTGCATATCTTTATCTGACATTGGTAGATAAACACCATCCTTCCCTATCGGGACTCTTGTTAGTTATTTAATATTATGTTATTGACAATTGAAATATAAAATTAATTCATAGGATTATATTGTCGAGATAAAAATAAGAAAAAAAGGTTGAAAAATTGTCTCAACCTATTCATTCTTTGTAAAAACTAACTTGTTAGATATTTTAGAGCAGTTAAGGAAAGAATAGCACAACCTAAAGGTAGGGCATCCTCGTCAATATCATACTTGGGATTGTGGCCTGGATGGATTATTCCTTTCTCCTCATTTCGGATTCCTAACCAAAACATGGCTACAGGAATTCGATTATTTTCACTAAATTCATAGAAATCTTCAGCACCCATTGTTGGATTTTCTGCTAAGAGAACTTTATCTTCGCCAAACAAAGCTGATGTAGCTTGCTTAATTAGGACATTTATCTCTGGACTATTATATCCAGGGGCATATCCTCTTTTTATACTTGGAGTGATTTTTGCTCCAAAGGCTTTGGCTACTCCTTCAGCTATTCTTTTCGCACTTTCATATGTTGCATCTCGCACTTCTTGTTTTAAAGCTCTAATTGTTCCCGTCATGTGAGCTGTTCTTGGAATAACATTATAGATAGTACCAGCATTAAAAGTTCCAATTGTGAGAATAACCGGATTTACTGGATCAGTATTTCTTGAAGAAACAGTTTGAAATGCAGTAACAAGATGTGAACCAACTACAATGGGATCTATTGTTTCATGTGGAGAAGCAGCATGACCTCCTATTCCTTCTATTTCAAACATTATTTTATCAGAACTTGCTGTAAAACTCCCATCCTTTACTTCAATATGTCCAATAGCTACATCATCAGCCATATGGAGAGCAATAACTGCAGATACATCTGGATTTTTGAGAGCACCTTCTTGAACCATTGGTTTAGCACCACCAAGACCCTCTTCTGCTGGTTGAAAGATTAGTTTTACATTTCCTTTTATTTTATCTTTCATTTTAACAAGAATCTTCGCGACTCCAAGTAAAATAGCAGTATGAGCATCATGACCGCAAGCGTGCATTTTTCCATCGTGTTTTGATTTATAGGGAACTTCATTTTCTTCCTGCATTGGCAATGCATCCATGTCTGCACGAATACCAATAGTTTTTCCTTCACCACCAGTTCCTTTTATAAGCCCGATGACACCAACTTTTGCTACATTTGGAGTGACTTCTATACCTAATTCTTTCAGTTTCTCTATAACAAATTCAGAAGTTTTCACTTCTTCAAACCCTAATTCTGGGTACATATGAAAATGTCTTCGAAATTCAACTACTTCTTTCTCAATCTCTTTAGCAATTTTCCATACTTCATCTTTCATTTTACTGACCAACTATCAAATTAATTCCTTTACTTCATTATCCTAATCGGATTTGCAAGAATGAGAATAAATTCCCTTGTATTAAATTATTTCCTTCGAGTTTGATACTTCTTTATGGTATGCATTAAAGCCTTTTCAATATCAATCTCTAGACCTCTACCCAATGCAATGACAGCAAAGATCAAATCTCCGAATTCTTCTTCGAGTTTTTCTTTAGTAGTTGATTTTCCTGGATGTAAGCCTGCATCTATTTGCAATTCCTTTGAAAATTCTCCTAGTTCCTCCACAACTGGTTGGAGCAACCATTCTTTAGACCAGTAACCTCCTAAAGAATCAATTAACGCATCTATTTTCTCACAAATAATTTGAAACTCTGTCATTTATATCAAGTTGTTAAAAGTAATCTATAATGAATAAATGTTCCTTATCGTTAATGTAAAATGAATATACTCTACTTTATACTCATTGATGTTCAGAGGCACTTACTAACCAGAATGTCTCCGTTAGAAATGCTAATCCTTCTTCGAGATATGTATCACGTATCTTTGCAAATGATGTCTCATCTAATTCCTTCTTTTGAAGCTTTTGAAGTACTTTTAATTCAGATTTAATAGTATCTACAAACTTGAGCATTCCCAATTCTTCCGCTAACTCATATGCTTCAGTTAGCTCTTCAATTCCATCTTCTATTTCATTCTTATATGCCAAAACTTTTGCTAGAACTTTCTTAGTATACATTGTTAGTGGTAAGAACTCTAAATCAAGTGAAATGAAGAGCATGTCATCCATTGATTGTAAAATTTCTTCAAGTACCGCGTCATCCTTATTTTCTAAGAACTTCATGAATAAGACTACAGCTTTTTCAACTAATATCAATGCCATTGTTAAGGGTGATGGAAAATCTTGTGCTTGCTCAAAGACAATTGCAATTAACTTCTCGGCTTCGTCTAATTGCCTCTTTTGAATCAAAAATCTAATTCGTGATATCAATGCTTGAGCATTTTCCTCTTTTGAATTGTGAATAGATGCAAAGAGATCAGCTCGACTCATATAAGATTCTGCTAAAGGCAATTTATCTAAAGCAGTTGAGATTTCAAATAACCAGTTCAAAATATCAAAATAAATATCATCTTTTCTATTGAGTTCCATACAGTAATTTAGCGCGATTTCAAATTCATTAAAAGCTGAATCTAAATTGCCAACTAGTGCATTTAATTGTCCGAGTTTCATTCGTTCGAGTAATAAATCATCTGCAGAATAGCTAAGTTTCTCTTTGAAGATTACTGATTTACTTCTATTTTCAACCGCCGACCAAAAATCTCCTGAAATGAAACTAACATGCGCTAATCCATCGTAAATTGAAGGTAACAAATAATCGAAATTATTATCTTTTGCAAGTTTTAAGACCTTGTTAAAGGATTCCGCTGATTCAGCATATTGTCCTCTTTTGTAAGATATACGTGCTAGAGAAGTAAGAGCAACAGCCATTCCATAATAATCGGTCATTTTTTCAGAGATAGAATATGACTCATTGAAATATTGTTCTGCCTTATTTTGTTGGTCTTGAAGTTCTGCAAGCTTGGCTAATCTTGAAACACAGGCGGATACACCAATTTGATCTTTAAGTACTTTATACGCTTCTTTTGCACCAAGATATGATTTTTCAGCTCGTTCATATTCTCCTTTTCTTTCCAAGTATTGCCCTTTAATTCGTATGGCTTTTGCTTCTAAAGCTGGAAATTTAATTGTCTGTAATGTTGTGAAAACTTTATTCAAATAATTATCAGCTTCTTCTAGGTTGGAAGACAAAATATATGCTTGAACTAAATCCAATTCATAATGGGTAATCCAATATTGATCTGGAATTTCCTTTGCAAGTTCATAAATTGGCATAGTATCTTCTAGTATCTCTTTTGGAGCAAGCTGCTGAGCTTTAATCCTACATTTAATCAGGTAAGCTGGCATGAACATATGTTCGAATCCCGGGATTTTACCTTGATTTGCTTCCTTAAATTCATCAATTTTTTCCATAATTTCTTCTAATTTTTCCTTAGTCTTTAATCCACTAACGAAATATAATTGAGCTAGAACTCCCAATGATTCAATATATTGCAGATAATCATTATCTTGTTCTGTAATTTCCTTTATTCGCTCAAGTTTTTTAATAGCATCATCTATGTTTCCCTGAGCAGCCATCGTTAATGAATGCCAAATTCTAGCTCCATGGTTATGTGATTCTTTTTCTTCAAAGTACTCTGTAGTGAAGTAATCGTAATCTGAGAGAAAATAAGCAACCTTAGAGGCTAAATACCAAATTTCATAATCATCAGGTGGTAATGTAGGAGATTTAGATATTTTTAGAAAACGATTTAGGAATGTCTTAATGTCTTTAGAGTCTTGATCAAGTCTCTCAAACTGAAATTCAATGGTATCAAGAGATTCTTTTGTTAATCGTGACTCATGTAATTGAAAGTCTTTAGGAAGTACCACTTTTTAACCTCGATAAGGCATTTCTTAGTAATCTAGTATAGCCTAAAAAACAAGATTCCTATTATATGGATATTTCTTAGGGTTTCTTAGAGGGTTTATTCTACGGAGCGTACTTTATTAAAGTTTATTTTTAAACAAAAAGTAGATTCAATTGTATTTAAATAGCAAGAAATCACTTTATCAGATAAATTTCCCTATCTAAAAGATAATAAGGAAGTTTTGCTGTTTTTTCTATAATGAAAAAGCTTTTTCAAATAGTATGATAACAAGTTTTTGGAGTATGGTGGATAAACATGAGTGAAGATGCTAGCAATCTCAGTCAAAAGCAATTAGAAAAATTGTTTAGTAAAGCTAAAGAAATGGGTTATTCCAATCTGGCATTCTTTATAGATGATCTTGACATGCTTTTGCGTTCTGCTAACTTATTGAAGCAAAAAGATATGAAATATTTTGAATTAGAGAATTTAATTACCCTTTTAATAAACAAGGATATTAGCCTTGGTATGGCGCCACGTATGCTTAGTATGGTGTCAAAATATTCTGAAAGAAATGAGGAATTAGAAACAGAAAATGCCTCTATGAAACAATCAAATGTCACCATGCAAAGTAAATATCAGACAGCTGAGACACAAGTAAAAGAACTTCAAAAACAAATTAAGGAATTGTCAGCCGGTGCCAGGTCTGATGCAAAAATAAAAGAAGAAAGTATAAAGCTCTCTGAGGAAAACAAGTACCTAAAAATAACTAATAAATCAATATCTGATGACCTTAAGAAAACTAAAGAAAAACTAGACAAAAAATTGGAAGAATCAAATAATCTTGAGGTAGAGAACAGTCAATTAGAATTGAAGATGAAGGATCTTCAAAGAGAATTAAAAGAAGTTGATTCAGAATTAACTGATGAAAAGAAAAAGATTAAGGGTAGAGATGAGACCCGAAAGAAAATTGAAGATTTAATCGAAGAATTGGATGAATTGTATCCAACAACTGATGATCCCTTTAAGAGAGAATTCATTGCATTTATGGGAGTAGAGCTTTCAGAAATCGCTGATAATAGAAATATAACTAAACAAAAAATTCTCAACCAAATTGCAATTCATGCAAGAGAAATTGAGAAAATCTTTGAGCCAAGAATAGCAGCTATGCAACCAACAGTTCGTGCCCCTATAAGGCAACCAACTCGAGTAGAAACTCCCGTTGAGCCCACACAAGTCAAAGTAGAACCCTTTGTGGAAGAAGCAAAGGAAGTAATTCCTGAACCTGTTAAAAAGGAACCAATTAAAGAAGAACCAGTTGTTGAATTGGTTGAGGATATTGATGACAATGATGTTGGGGATAAGTATGTAAAACCAAGTGAATTCCTTAAAGGAAAAAGCATTCATTCCGGTGAAGCAAAAGAAGAAGCACCTAAAGTTGAAGTAAAAGAAGAGGTTGTTGCAGTAGATAAAGCACCGGTTGTAAAAGTAGAAGAAGCAAAAGAAGAAGAAATTGCTATTCCGACACCAAAACCCGTTTCTTTTAAGAAGAAGAAGAAGAAAAGAGGGAAAGCTGAACCAATAGACAGAACACCAAGTTCAGATCTAGTCAAAGTTTTCGATGTCTTCATTAAGTATCTAGAAGCGATAACAGATAATAGCTCTTTCAACGATTTATGTGATAAGCTAATCGAAGAACTTTATGAGCACGTAGGTTCTCCTGGAATGACTAAAGTCTATAAGATCAAAAGTGGGGGAGTAAAAAGAAAACAAATGTTAATTGATCTTATAAAGAAATGGCAAGTACAATTACCAGAAATGTAAGAAAATAATGTTTCAGAGAGAAGAGCTTCCTCTCTCAAACTCGTTTTTAAATGTGAATATCACCAATTAGATTTAATGCATATCCAGACATACCTGCATTATCAAATCGTATTCTTACCAGTCTAGATTTGCTTTTTCCATGTATACCAGTGACTACACCTTTAGCTATGGCTTCACTATCAGGAAATTCTAGAACGAATTTCTTCCCAATCAAAGTTTTATGATTACAATCATCCAATATTTTAGCAATAGCTTGATTGGTTGTTTGTAATCTATTATTTCTTCTATAACTTAGAATCTGAGCTTTTATAATTTTTAATTTTCTAGATCTAGGTTTTGCTGTGGTTGTTGGTTTCTTCTTTGTAGCTGTTGTTGTTTTCTTTGGAGGAGATTTTTTACTTGGTGCTTTTTTTGCAGTACTTTTTGCAGCTGGTTTTTTAGCTGTTGTTTTCTTGGTTGCTGGTTTTTTGCTTTTTTCAGACATAAAAATCACTTTTTAGTATTCTCTAATTTAGGGGACAAAGGGTCTACTCAAAAAGGTTTTCGCTATATTTGAATATTCAAAAAATATATAGGAAAACCTCATGAAATTTATTATGTTTCTTGACTTTTTTCTTCGCCTTTGAAATAATCCTCTACTTTTAATAGTGTTCTTTCTAGGGCTTCGAGAAATCCCTCAATTTCCTTCTTTTTAATTGAAATTACCCGACCCGATTGATGAACGAGAGTATTTCGTTTTTTACGAATTGTATCAAATGCTTTTTCTTCTTTTTCGGAGATCATTTCCTTATCTTTTAAGAATTGTAAAATCATAGAAAAATTAGTATATATTTCAACTGGAGCATCAAACCTATCTATAAGACTCTTGAACAATTGCTCTGTTGATCTAAACATAAACACTAAAGCTGTTGCATGTTCTTCTTCAGATATTTTATCCCACATTTTCAATCGATTCTTTACATATTCAATATCTGTTTTGAGTGAGTTTACTTCGTGTTCATAATTGAAAACATCTCGAGCAATCTCATAGATTGGACTATCAAAGAACCTATCCTTTATTTTTGCAGTTTGCTTTGCAGTTACTTTTAATTCATCTAGTATTGGTTTGTAAATTCTCCAAGCTTGTTGTTTAGCAACCTGATTTCTTGAATAAACTCTCAATGCTTCACCTAAAGACTCAGAGAATTCCTTCTGATAAATTGGATCAATTCGTCTTGAGTGTTTTCTTAATAAGCGATCTCCAACTAAATTTTCAATTGGAAATTGACTCAAAGCACGAATATAATTACTTTGCTTGATTCGCTCTTCTTCATCAACATAAACAACAATTGGAAGTGTTTCCAGGATTAACTTCCTAAGACGACGAATGGAATACATTGCTATGAGATTACTAAGAATTACAAAAATAACAAAGAGTGAAGCAAAAATAGCCACATTTATTGGATTATCAATTTTATCAATTATAATGAAATCAAAGGAAATAGCTCTAAAATGAAGAATTATTACTCCAACAAAATTTGCCATGGAGAAAATTGCCCAAATAACTGAGAAGAGAAGTAAAGATTCAAAGCTACTAAGTAGATTTTCTTTTTTACTTTCCTTTGTTCTACTGACGTAAGAGTCAATGTATAATCCTCTTACTTCTTTTACTAATACTGGAATTAATTTTTCTTCTATGGATTTTTCAATTTTGATTTTTTGCTTTGTATCTACTCCATCTATATCATCTGAAAAAATAAATAAGGAATCAATATTCTTCCTTAAACTCGTTTCATACTCTTTTCTAATCCCACAGATGAAATAGATAAACATTGGGGATATTATATAGAAGAATAGAGCTGGAGCTAAGAAGATTAGAATCCAAATGACTAAGTAAATCAACCATGTGACATCAAGCTTAATACCTTTTAATGCAGTATAAATTGCAAAGACTAAGAATTCCAGGATCAGTGGAACATAAACACCAAGTAGAAATCTTTGATTGAATAATGCATTTGTAACTCTTTGTCTTGAGAAGCTCATGATTTTCACTAACCTACATACTAGAAAAGTAATTTAATAATTCTTCTTAATATTTATAGTAATTTAGTATTATTGAATAGATGATTTGGTGATTAAAATACGTCTCAAACATTCCTTCATTAAGAATCATCAGTCTCTGCTAGAAGCTGATTTTGATCCACAAACAATAAAAGCACGACAAATGGCTTTAGAATTGTTGAGTGAAGGTATAAAAGCAGCAGATCCAAAAGAAGCAATTCATAACTCTGTCAAACTGGTAAATGATGAAATCAAGTTTATTAATGGCAGCAGTTTTTTGCTCAGTGATCTAAACAGGATATTCGTTATTGGAGGGGGTAAAGCTACAGCAAAGATGGCCGAGGGATTAGAAGAAATTCTTGGTCAGCACATTTATGCAGGACAAATCAACATTCCAGAAAATTCATTGAAGCAGAAACTCAACTTGAAAAACATTCAATATAATATTGCGGGTCATCCTTTAGTGACTAGTGGAACGATTTCGGGAACAAAGAAGATATTAGATTTGATTGAGGGATTATCAGCAACAGATTTAGTTATATGTTTGATTAGTGGTGGAGGTTCTGCTTTACTTGAGAAGCCAGTAGAAGGAATAACTCTAGAAGATTTGAGTGAGCTATTTCATATATTGACAGAGGCTGGAGCAACAATACATGAATTGAATGCGGTTAGAAAACATATTTCTAAAATTAAAGGAGGAAAATTAGCTCAAATAATCCAACCTGCAAAAGTCATCTCTCTAATAATCAGTGATGTTACAGGAGATACTTTGGATACTATTGCTTCAGGTCCAACCGCTCCTGATTTAACAACCTGGTTTGTTACAGAACAAATTATCAACAAATATGAAATAATGGATAAATTACCACTTTCAGTTCAGCAAGTAGTTAAACAAGGATTAACTAAAGAGGTTAATGAGACTCTAAAACCGGATAATTCCACTTTTGCTAACGTTGAGAATATCATTATTGCATCTAATGCAAGGTCATGTGATGCAATGAAAGAATATGCGATTCAAAATAATTTTTCATCATCAATAATATCAACTAATATCTCTGGGGAAGCAAGAGACATAGGCAGAGAATTTGCAGAGAAAACAAAGAGTATGAAAAAAAATACTGTTTTGTTAGCAGGAGGAGAAACTACAGTTACAATACATGGAAAAGGATTAGGTGGGAGAAATCAAGAATTAGCATTGTCAGCTAGTCAAGTAATTGCAGGGACAGAGGGTGTTGTAATAGCTTCTATCGGATCAGATGGAATCGATGGACCAACTGAAGCAGCTGGTGCAATGGTTGATGGCTATACCGTTTTATTTGGATCCAAAAAGAAATTAGAAATAAAGGATTTCTTGGAAAACAATGATTCATATAACTATCTCAAAGAAACAAATAATCTAATTATCACTGGTTCTACTGGAACCAATG
The DNA here is from genome assembly GCA_030671945.1 of Candidatus Heimdallarchaeota archaeon. Taxonomy (GTDB): domain Archaea; phylum Asgardarchaeota; class Heimdallarchaeia; order JABLTI01; family JABLTI01; genus JABLTI01. The sequence continues at coordinate 988 of DAOVHJ010000022.1, read as the reverse complement.
TCATGGATTTCATTGTAGTTGTAAAAATGTGAGGAAAAAAAAATAATATCAGTCAATCATTTCCTAAGTTATAATCGCAATGTTTACATTTAGTTTTACAATCTAAATCACTTATTAATAATCATCAAAAAAATAATCATCTATAGGGTCGTCTGGTTTAAACAGATTGAAAAAATAATTTAACGTGCGAGAAAATGCAATATACTCTGATTTTGAGATGGAAATCTGCTTACCAAAAACGTAATCATAAGCAACTAATGCTTCCATTACAACTGACTCATCAAAAGGTTCCTGGTTAAAAAAGAATTGTTGTAATCGATCTCTATGATTATGAAAATGATCGTCTTTTACGGGACCATTAAAATTCGTGAGAATAATAGATACTACACGCATTAATTTGGCAATATCAACTGTAGTTATTATCTTGTAATGGGTCATAAATGGCTTTAATAGCGTACTCCCACCAAATACAACTGGCATTGGTAGGTCTTTCTGCGGACCACCAAATGAGAATTGAATGGCTGTTTTATGGTCTTTTGTATTTAATGCCTTTCCATCAAGGTATATTGTAAATTCAAATCCCGTCCTTCCCAGATAGGTTAAACCACGAATATAATTTTTGAATTCCTCTTTTTCAAACCATGACATGACATAATTACTCATTTGAGATATTTTAAACGTTCTCTCAAAAAGATTCGAAATTGGGAGGACTCGCAAGAAGTCGTACATTTATAGAAACTCATTAATAGTTTATTAACAAGAATAGAACATATAGGAAAAGAACAAAATATGGTTATTTCCAAGGATTTTTGTATGAAATCCCCGAATATTACATTTGCAAATAATAGTAAATATATAAGATAGTAACAAGTATAGAATATCGAGCGTGGTCAAAAGTTGTCAAATTCATCATTGTATCAATATGCATCCAAATATGCACAAAAAGCGTATGAGCAAGATAAAGCCGGAAATAATAAAGCTGCTCATC
>DAOVHJ010000101.1 GCA_030671945.1 Candidatus Heimdallarchaeota archaeon | reverse complement strand
TTTCGAGGAGCGTTTTAACTTGAAGAAATTGCCTTTACTCTATCGTCTACTGGGTAATCGTTTGTTTAAATTCATCAATAAACGTAACGAAGAAACTTTCCGAAATCTATCAACTTGGTTAGATGAGCATCCTGATTATTTGAAATAGTGTTTTGTTGATAGGAGTAATATTGCTCTATCATTTCTAAAAACAACAATTAATCTTATTAAAGCATAGATTATTTTCTTGACAAAAGAACTTTTAACCTTAAACTTTCGTACGTTAATTAACAACGAAAGTATTAGACTCTCATCTATTCTGGTGTGTTACTCATGGGTAAGCCTAGCAAAAAAGAAGAAAAAAATGAGCCAGATTTACAAGACTTAGGGGGATTAATTCGAGCAAGCAACATTTTCCTTTCTCAAGCTTCAAGAACAAGAAAGGCATTTCTTAATCAAAATGAAGAACTAGTAAAATTATACAATCTTTTAACTGAAACCAAAAAGAAGCGAAATGTTGTTCATGTAACTGGTATGGGAAGAAGTGGTAGAGCTGTTGAGTTTTTTGCTGAAATGCTTAAGGATTTAGGATTTCATGTATCTATTATTAGTCGAACTTTAGCTTTACCCGTTTCAGCTAATGATGTTGTAATTGCTTTTTCAGGCTCTGGGAAAACCAATACTACTGTAGCAAATGTAGGCGTTTGTGTTGATGGTGGAGCAAATGTTGTCATTGTTACTCAAAATGAAAAATCTCGTTTGGGTCGTCTTGCAGATATTTGTTTAATTGTACCCAAATCAAAGAAGCTTCAACGTGAAGAAGAACATCTTGAAATAGAAACAGACAAAGGCTTTGTCCTTTCATTAAGTCAAATTCCAGAAGAAATGAAGAGCTCACTATCACCTATGGGTACTTTATTCGAATTGTCTGCATTACTTGTATCAATTGGATTAACAGGTATGTTGCGCAATGATGAAAAACCTGAGAGAGCTTTCCAAAGCACTTTGGATACAGTTATAGATAACGCAGAGAAAGCTGCCCAACAAATTGTGAAAAATAAGAAAACACAAGATGAAATTGTAAGAGTTCTTGATTTATTCTTAGATCTTAGTCCGGCTTCTTCTAAGAAAGTCTTCTGGATAGGCGCTGGTTTAAGTGGTATCATCGCATCGATGCATGCTATGAGATTTCAGCATCTTGGTTACAACATACACCTCCAAGATGATTGGCGTTTCAGAAAGAAAAACGATATTATTGTTGCTATTAGCGGTAGTGGAAGCACACCATTTACAAATAGTTTCATAATTGAAGCCAAAAAGAAGAAAATGATTACAGTTGGTTTCACATCTATTATTGACTCTGAATTTGGTTCTAACGTAGAATTTTTAGTCAAAGTTCCAGGACGATTGGATCCTGATAGCTGGTATAATCGAATGTCTGAATCCAAACCATTCATTGAAACACAATTCGAATTTGCTGTTGCGATTGTTATTGAAAGTATTATAGCTCAACTTGCAGTTCATAAAGGAATTACAGAATCTGAAATGAAAGGTCGACATGCAAATATTGAGTAAGGAAAGTTTGACTTTACACAAACACTTAATTATTACTGCCCTACACAAGTTTATCGAGAGTATTTACAATGCCCCCTGATCGTGAATTAGATAGTCTTCGTGAAAAACGAAAAAAAGAACTCCTTGCACAAAACATAAAGAAAGAACTTGCTCAAAAGAAACAAGAAGAAGAAACTAACCAAATGAAGCAAAGACAAGTTAGAGCAACTGAAATCATTAATAAGGCACTGGAACCAGAAGCTGTTGTTTACATGAATTGGATAACTAAATCAAATCCTGCTATTGCTTTGACAATCAAAGACACAATAATTTTACTCATTCAAAAGAAGATGCTACGAAAGCAATTATCCAAAATCGATATAATGAAAATAGAAAGAGAATTAACTGGTGTTGATTCAAAGATCCAGGTAAAACGAAGAGGGCAAGAAATAACTGATTTAGATGAAAATTTGAAATCAAAGAAATAAAAATACATCATAAATTATGTTAGCTTTTCATGACACTTCCATAAATTATTCTTTCAATTTCCTTAATTATTCCTTTTATTGTGGGTGTTGCTGTTCCTACGCCATCTTGAGATTCAGCTTCAAAAACGAATAAGCCAATATACGATAATTGTCTTTTCATACTGCGATCTCTAATAGCTTCTATCCATACTAAATGTGGTTGTGCATTAACCCATCCGTATTCATTTTTTTCTTCTAGGGCTAAACTAATTTTCCAAAATATTGACGGTAAAGTGTTGTGAATGTTTGCTAACGTTTCTTTTGCAATATCATCTACTATAAAATTGTAGATACCCTCTCCTCGTTTATTATACATAGCAAAACCTGTACAAGATGGAAAAACTGTGGTAAATTGTTCAAGTATTTTTTTAATTTCAGCTTTTTGTTCTACAACAATTTTAAGTTCTTCAGAAGGAAGCTTTATTGTATCGTGTATTTTTTGAACCGATTCATCAACAAGAACTTTTAATTTCTTGTTCTGTTCCAATCTATCTAATTGTCCCAAATAATGAGAAATTTCTGTATCTAAAGCATCAATTGATACTTTTCCATCTCTTCGTTCGATTTTTTCTTGGATAACAGAAAGCTCCATTGCAAACAAAACTAAATCTCCCGCATCCGCAAGATTAATCTTTAGTGCTTTTGCGATTATTGATGAATTTGCTTCAGCAATTTCTTGTATTGTCATATACCCGAGATCTGTTAATGCTTTATTGATTCCCTCTGGGTTATCCCCTTGGAATTGTTCTTGAATGTTCTTCATATGAGCTTTAAGTGCTGTAACAAATAGACTTTCAGCGGTTGAAATACTTGAATCCAAGATGTTCATAATGGTTGGTGGGAGAATTTCAACTAGTTCCGGTATAGTATTATAACCTGCATCACGTAATCTTTCTAAATAGATTTTTTTTAATTCAGCTTCTTTTTCCTTTGACATCGGAAACCCAACCAACTATGGTAATTAATGGATGTTTCACCTATAAAATATTAATCGCCTTAGATTATTATTCATTTTGCTTGTGAAAAATAAACTAATTTAAATTTAATTGGAAACTCATAATACGCGCTAATCTTTATGTTAAAAAAACTTAATAATTAAAGCAAATAGACAAGTTTTCATTAAGTTAATGAATGTAAGTCATTAAATATTAGTATAACAGAATAATTACTGTGGTTTAAGTAGGTAAACTAAATGGATTTTTATACTGACAGTTTTTCAAGTATCAATGCCCCTCTGGCAATAGAAATTAACATTCGACCTAATATACTTTATACCGATGAATACTCCTACTTAACAAAAGATGAATTAGAAGTTTTATTTCTATTAGCAACTACAGATATGTTTACTGAAGGCTTATCTTCGTTTTCGTTTTCTGGAATAAAACGTCAACTCGGAAAACACCAACAAAAGATAACAAAAGCTGTAAATAGACTTCTTTCTAAGAATCTGATTTGTAAGAATAATATTGGGTATTCTATTTCTTCCAAAGGAACTGCTGTTCTCTCAGAAGTAATTAAAGTGCAAAATGCAGTTGATTTACATCAATCCACAGATGATTTCTTACAACAAAGAATTGTCTTCAATGAAAACCTGCCTCTTGATGAAATAACTAATTTATTAGTGGGTAAATGGTTTGGATCATTTCGTTATATCTCCCATACCGAAGGAAAAGATTTGATTATTCGTTGGCAATTAGTTGACAGCCGCGCTTCTGCAACACTACATGTTTTTGATGATGAAGCGATCCTAAGTATTATGCCAGATAAACGCGATTCTCAGAAATTCTCGTGTGAACAGGCCCTAGAAGATCTTTCAAGGTACTTCTTTGAAATCCTTTCCTCAATAGGAGTTAATGCTGTAATTGAATACGAAGGGTGGAGGAGAAGTTCGCTTTCTGAAATAGACTTCCAACAAAGATTCTCAGCCTGGTTGAGTAGTCATAATAGTTTAGCTGAAAATTGACCTAATCTTTTTCATAAAATATTAATTACTTATCATTCTTTCCTAACAAAAAGTTTATTTTTAAAGAGTTTGTGAAAAATTCTTGCATTACTATTACTTAGTCATTTTAAATAATGATATCCCATGTAATGTTAAAGAAATTAATTTGAGGTTGAAATTTTATGCAACCAACAGATATTGAAAAACAACTAGCAAAAGGAACAACAACAGTTGGTCTTAAATGTAAAGACTGTGCAATCCTTGTTGCTGACATGAGAGCAAGCATGGGAAACTTAGTTGCTTCGGATCATGCAAAGAAAGTTCATCAATTGAATGACTTCTCTGCTATTACAATTGCCGGACTAGTTTCTGACGCTCAATATATCATCGACATTATGCAAGCCCAAATTCGTTTATTCGAGCTTGATCGAAAACGACGACCAAAGACTTCTATGATTGCGAATCTTGTCAAAAACATGCTTTATGGTCAATATCGTGCATACTTCCCATTCTATGTTCAACTAATTGTTGGCGGATGGGATCAAACAGGTCCTCACATATTCTCTTTTGATATGGCAGGTTCATTATCAGAAGATGACTGGTTTTCATCTGGATCGGGTTCACCAATGGCTTTTGGTGTTCTCGAAGCTATGTATGAAAAAGATATGACAGAAAAAGAAGGACTAAGAGTAGCATTGAGAGCCTTAAAATCGGCCATAAAAAGAGACACAGCTACCGGTGATGGAATAAGAGCTGTGGTAATTGATAGTAAAGGATTCAGAGAACTATCAAAAGAAGACATAATTGAACTAGGAGGAGTCATCTAAAATGTTTTCACAACCAAGTCAATTCGGTTATGACAAAGCTACAGTTATCTTCTCTCCCGATGGTAGAATTATACAAGTAGAATATGCTCGTGAAGCTGTAAAAATGGGCAGTACTGCTGTAGGTATAAAAACCGATCAATATGTAGTCTTAGCTGGACAAAAGCGTACATTTGAACTCATAGAATCCGCTGATAAGGTTTTCAAAATCGATGATCACATTGCATCCACATTTTCAGGCTACTCAGCAGATGGGCGAGCTTTGCTCCAAAGAGCAAGAATCGAAGCACAAATTGAAAGAATCACTTATGGTGAAATGATTGATCCTGAAGTGCTTTCTGAAAAAATAGGTGACTATTTACAATCCTTTACACAATACGGCGGTGTACGACCGTTTGGTATTGCTGTCTTATTTGGTAGTGTCTATGAACGAGAACCTTCTTTGTATTTCATAGATCCTGGTGGGGCTATTTTCAGCTGCCTTGCTACTGCAATTGGTTCAAACGAAGCAGCAGCAAAAGAAATTCTAAAGAAAGGTTACAAGAAGAATCTTGCCAAGAAAGCTGCAATTAAATTAGCTATTGATGCTCTCAAAGCAGCTATAGAGGAAGATGAAACCAAACTTATCGCTGAGATGGCTATTATTGAGACAAGAGATGGATTAGTCCAAGTTTTAAGTCAAAAAGACATTGATGAGATATTAAAAGCATAATCTCATTAATCCTTTTTTTTCTTTTTTCTTAGCTTTTGATTTTTCGCAATAAATTAGGTAAATCTTTTAAAAAAGGTATGACATAATCAGGCTTCAAAGATTTGAAAGAATGCAGTGCTACTTCTTTGAATTCCCCCAGAATACCTACGCTTTTAACATTAGCTTTTCTACTTGCAATTATATCAGATGGCATATCCCCAATATACAAACATTCATTTGCAGATAATCCTAATCCTTTGACTCCTCTCAAAATTCCTTCGGGATGAGGTTTTGCATGAACACAATCCTCTCGAGTTATTAAGACATCAAACTCATTTAATATTGGAATTTGTTCTAATGCTTTATTAATAACCTCTCTATTTGCTGATGTAACCAGTCCCAATTTGTAATCAATTGCTAGAAGGTTTAAAGTATCAATTACTCCTGGTTGAGGAACAATTATCATTTTGCATTTGTTATACATTATTCCTCCTTTAATCACAAATTTCATTCTTTGATAGAAATTTAATCCCGGAATACTAGAAACTTTGGCAATCATTTGTGGTATAAATAATGGATTTTGTTTCTCTGGTGCTGTAAGGAGTTTTTGAGCTGTGTCAAAAAGTGCATCAAAGACTACTTCTCTTTTAATATTTGGTTTTACTTTCTTCAAGGCATAAAGATAAGACCAACCTACTCGAGCCATTAAGGAGGAAATAACTCCATCGAAGTCTAATAGTAATCCTTTAACAGTGTGAGTAGTCATATAGAATCCTCTTTAATATCACTTTTTTGTTTAATTACATATTCATTAAAAGTTATAGATATGAACAATTTTCTCTCCGAAAAAAAAGAATAATGATTTAAAAAATTCATTGTCGAAATATTCATTTAACTATACCTAACTTAATCTATTACAGTGATTTTCTAAATAAAGGAAGTGAAGGGTAAATATGTCTGAACACGAGAAAACACTTACGGAATACATTCATGAGCTCGAATCAGAAGATTCAAAAGTTCGAATTGAAGCAGCTGTAGCTCTTGGAGATTGGGGAAATGATCGAGCAGTAACTCCTCTGATAGACGCACTTTTACATCCAGATGAAAATTTAAGGCGTACCTCTGCTAGAGCACTAAAAGAAATTTCCAATAGGCGTTCAATTGAACCATTAATTACTGTACTTCTAGATGATACTTCTGCAGAAGTAAGAGCAGAAGCAGCATTTGCTTTGGGATATTTTACCAAATATGATTTTGAGATTGCTGATTTATTTTTGGCATTAAAGGATGAACATTATTTAGTCCGTCAGAACGTAGCTTTTGCTTTAGGAAAAATTAAACGACGAAAAGCAGTGAAATCCTTAATTGATATTCTGAAAGCTGATGAAAATTACCATGTAAGGGAAATGGCTGCTTGGGCTCTGGGTGAAATCAAAGATAAACGAGCTACCGAAGTATTAATTTCTGCATTAAATGATAATCAACTATCTGTTAGGAAAAACGTTGCGTATGCATTAGGTCGGATACAAGATAGTGCAGCAAGTAATGCATTAAAACTACAAATGATAAAGGAAGGTGAATCCAAAGATGCTTCTTGGGCACTTTCTAAAATTCTAAAGAAAAAGGATGCAATAGCTGCCTTAAAAGATGCTTACAAGAAGATGCGAAAAGAGAATTTCATTAATGATTGCATTGAAATCTGTAGAACTCTCTATAATTTAGATAGTAAATCTGCAGAGAAATTCCTTAAAGAAATGTTAGAAGATGAAGAGCTCTCACAATATTATGATACACTAAAAGCTGTGTATTAACCTAAAAAAAAGAAGTTTTGATTACTCGTCATCCTTATCGACTGACACAATAACAGTGTTAAGAACATCATCTAATAATGGTCGATCCTCTGGTTCAAGAGGTGGACCATCTATTATTTTTGCTTCCGTTATTTTGGGTGGTTCGCCCAGATCTCTTGCTCCTCTTCTAGCGGGAGCTGCAGTAGATACTCTGGATTGCGAAATTGCTCGAGTTAATTTGGATTCGAGTTGATCGATTCTTTTTATTAATTGCAGGACTTCTTCTTTACTCATTTCAGCTGTTTTTTGCCCTGTGCTTTGCTCATCTTTAGGAATTATTTTACTAAACTTCATTCCTAATTCTTCGATTTTCTGAATTATTTTTTCATTAGCTTCTTCAGACAATTGATGAACGATTTGAGCATTAGACTCAGATTCAATAGGAGGTTGTGGTCGAAATTGTTCTTTGACTTCTACAAAGTATTCCCACAATTCATTCAGTTTTGTAGTTGCAGTGTCATCTAATCCTGAGAAGGTTTCCGAATAAGTGGGCGGTGGAGTTTTCGTAGAAATTAATCCAAAGTGTTTCCCATGAAGAACAGCGATAGATTTTGTTAGAATGTCAGAAGATGAAGGATAACGAGTTAGTAAATCCTCGATTTGATCTTTGGTCTCAGAATTATACTCATACTCGAGATAAAACTTCAATTCTCTTGTTCTTCGACCGCTCATCAATCCAATGCTCCAGTTTGTGGTTTACCTGCAATCAGACAATAA
>DAOVHJ010000327.1 GCA_030671945.1 Candidatus Heimdallarchaeota archaeon | reverse complement strand
GAGGGTATTTGTTTATCACAACAATCTCGGATAAATCATATTTTTCAATAAAACCATTTGAATCTGATGAAGCTCCACGCGTTGTCTCAAGACGGACTGAAGTACAACCTGTTGATACAGAGATCACCCAAGTGAAAGGTCCAGAAACTCAAGATACAAGTTTTACACCTGTTGCTGAATCATCTACTCCTACTATCTCACAAGCAAAAGTAAGTGATGTTTCTAAACAAGAAGATACTACTTCAATTGAATCTGCTATGATGGCCCCGCCAGATTTAGATTTTTCTGAGCTTGGTGCTGAGAGTTCCTTTAGTGTTCCAAAACCTTCTGAGGAAAGTAGCGATGTTTCTGTATTTTCTGAAACAGAAACGATTTCACCTGAACTTGAAGAAACAAAAGATCCAATGATTGACACCCCTAAGAAAGAACCAAGAGGAATTAAATTAAAAGCAGATCCACTAGCACAGGAAATAGACAAAACTCATAGACAAACTATAATCATTCCGAAAAATGGTTTTCTACCCTCAAATTCTCTTCGAAGAGAGAAAGGTTTTGTTTCAGGAAAAATTAGGATTCCAAACGATCGTAATCGTGATCCCTTTTTATTAAATACTTTATTCAAAAGAGACATTGAGAATGTTTTTGAAGCTCTATTTATGGGAGATTTCATCGTAATAACAAGTGAGAATTCTTCTATATTTGAAGATGAAGGCATTGATAAATTATTAGATTCCTTAAACCTTATCACTCCACATAGAAATTTAATATGTGTAAAAAATGAATCTTTTGTTCATCCTAAGGATGCAGATGTTGTTGTTGTCCCTAAGAATTTGCTTAAATATTATTCCTGGGCCACAATTATTGATGTAGACCAAAATCGAATAATTGGTGGAAGCTCTTCAGAATTTACAAAAAATTTAGTTAAAAAGTTAAAGAAAATAATTTCTCCTAAAGAATTTCTTAAAGAAATTACTAATTCAACTTCTATTCTACTCAAAGTTGCTCGTGATATTAATACATTAAAAATTGAAGGACGATCGCCCGATCAATATTTGAATGAAGTGAAAAAAGCATTTGGAGTAGCAGCATTAGATGTTGGTCTAACACTCTCTGAAAAATTGATACGATTACACAAAGACTGTGCATATATGGCAGGATTCTATATTAGAAAGGGATTGGACGTTGCTGTTAGAGCAATCATTGTTGGAGAACCACTAGTTGTAATTGGTGATGATCCTTTAGACGTTTACCATATTATAGAAGCCCTTTCAATTTTTGCTCCTCATAAAGCCATAAACGCTCAAATCTGGACCACAAATTTTGCTGGAATTAATATTGGTCAATTTGATATCATGGGTGCTCAAGAAGGAACTGATAAATTATTTAAGGAAGCAGCTAAAGTCAATTTACGATCTATGAGTGCATATAGCGGTCCAAGATCGGAATATCTTCATAGCTTCTTAAGACTAATGTGGAGACGAAGATCAAGAGAAAGACCAAAATTCATTCGAGATAAGATAAATGACATGTTTGGTCAAGTTAACAAATTCATTCAGAAAATTCAAGCCTTTGAAGATAGATCCCCTACAAAACAAGAGATGCGAGATATTCTCGCTGAATTTGATCCTCAATTTCCACCTATAGCTATTGATCTACTAAGACAAACTGAACCAGAATTAGCTCTGAAAATTAAAAACATACTTTAAGAGTAGTCATTTATTTCTATAATCAATAATTACTTTTCAGCACAAACTTTTAATTACTTCGGGTCTAATTATGAAAAACATTCAAAATAATTATGTAGTTATTTACTAATAGATTCTCTAATGTATTATTGATTGGATGTGTAATGAATGAGAAAAGGTCCATTAATCGCTGCAGGAGTACAATATGTTATTGGTATAGCCATGGTTATCGTTGGGTCAATATTCTATGATTCTGATCTTACCACTTGGAATGATTGGGTCCTATGGTTTGGCATTATTATCTTTGGCATCGGCTTAATTGTAATGGTCGTTGCTTTCATCAAGAAGCCTAGTGCAGATGATGAACCTGCAAAAAAATCAGAATGAGATAATCTTTCAAGCATTTTTGAAAGATTTCGATTTCCTCTTTTTTTTTGATATAAGGAAATATTTTTGATATGCTAGTGAACTTATTATTATTATATTAGTGAAGTGATAAAATTCAACTAATGGATGGTTAACAGAGTGAGTTACGCAAGTGAACTTGGTACTTTTAGTATTACAATTAAAAAACGAATATATTCTATTGCAATTCCTACATTAATCATATCAATTCTCAGTGGTATTTGTAGTTTTTTGCTCTTTGGTTTCTTCAATTCTGATGTTGGAGGAGGTGAAGGAACACCAAGTGCTTCCCCTTTTGAAAGTCCATATTTAACAGCTTTATTTTTTGTGGGAATTGCATTTGTTGGGGCATTTGTGATTTTCCTGATCTTCAAATATGGTAATATGAAATTACTAAAGGCTTTCTTTGCTATGGCAGTAGCTCTCACATCATTCTTCTTTGTTTTTATGTTAATTTATACTGCTCCCTATTATCTTCATGAAGTTTTCACAGAAAACTTGGTATTTGCTGATAGCACAAATACCCTAATCTTAGTTCTAGGTATTATTATTGGGTTATTATATGCTACTCTAACAGTGGTTTCAATGGTGTATCAATTAATTCCTGAACCTGCTCCTCAAATTATGGCTATGCTTTTTGCGGTTTTAGCAGGAACCTTTCTCGCTGTTTTTCTTCCAACACTTGCTGCAATACTCGTTATGATTGGTTTAAGCATTTATGATATCATCTCTGTCTTCAAAGGACCAATTAAGAAAATAGCTGAAATAAGTGAAGAGCGCTATTTACTGGAAGTAGAGGAAAAAGAAAAGCTTCAGTCAGAAAATATAGAGGAAGGAAGCATTAATTCGGATTCAGCGAATGAAGAAACAAACAATGAAAAAGCAGAATCAATGACTGATGCAAAGTCATCAAGCCGAGTAGCAGACGAAGAGTACATTTATTCGGATTACATTGAATTAGGATTGGGTGATTTAGCTTTCTATGGTATGCTGTTTAGCTTTGCTCTTAT
>DAOVHJ010000030.1 GCA_030671945.1 Candidatus Heimdallarchaeota archaeon | reverse complement strand
TTCCTGTCCAATTTGTTCCAATGAAGAACTTGAAGAGATAGAACGAAAAATGAAATTAAGTGGAAATGAGGGATTTAAGAATAGAGCGATGCATAACGCCTATGTGTATCAGCAAATTCTCGTTGAAGCAAAAGTAGCTATTAGTGAACATCGTCTAGTAGATTTTTGTAAAGAGAAATTAGGAAATCATCGTTTCTTCAAAGGAATATTAAGATACGCGTTAGAAAAAGTTGAGAAATATCATTAGTTTTACATCTGTACTTTAACTACTTCTTTTTTGAAATCTTGAGGATTCATATCAAGAGGTAAGTCTATTGTTCCTCTAGGACCAATGGCGAAAATACGATTTTTCAAACCACTTACAATGATTTTATTATATGTAAAATTGGCTATAACCGAATTTTCACAATCAGTATATGATATTAGTTTCGGAATGGAAAAAACAGTATTACCATTCTTATCTTTTGGATAAATTGGTGATCGATAGATTTTCTGCCAATCTCCTAAATCGTCCCATTCTTCTTGATATCTAACAGTCGAATAAGTCATTTTTGGAATTAAAAGTCTATGAATTACTTTTGAAAAATCACAGAAAGGGCATTTTGCCAAATACTCGTCAACATCCTTACAAGTGTCCATAAGCTTCGCGATTTCATGTAATTGAATTTGTATTTTCTTTAGTTCTTCTTCTGAATAAGGATAAATTTCCTTTAGTTGCTTGATTGTTACATCTTTCTTTGAAAGAATTTGTTTTCTCAGATACTTATTACGAACGCAAACAATCATTGTTTCTGCTATCATATCATCCTTCGGAATTGTTCCTTTTAGCATAAACTCAATTGCTTTATCATCTTTCACTTTTATGTAACTAAAAGCAGGATTTCTTGTTCCTGTTGTTAGAACTGTGCCACTTTGAAACTCCTCTTTCTCCATTTTCTTTAGTATTTTATTAACAGCTGATTTCACTGCTGGACTATGGTATTGATCACAAGCAGCAACGATAAGAATATCATCATCGTCTGAAATTAATGATGTCGCAATAATCGGAGAACCGGTTCCCTTACCGGGATCAGAAAAGACCTTTGTTGGTTGTAATTCTTGTTTTCCAGCCTTCTCAATAATTGAAGGAGTGCCAAAAAGATAGGATTCATCATGTGGAATAAATAGAAGAGGCATAACTAACATTGGTGTCCCATCAAAAGGATTGATTGGAATCTCTGGAGTATATTTTTCGTTGTTCTTAATAGGTATGTTTAGGTTTAACGTTTTAAAAATAGGTGAAAGTCTTGTACTGCTTCTCTCTGTTCCTATACCTAAATCTATTTCTTTCTTTGTTATCTCTCGAGCAAGCATTACCATTTTCTTCATAGAAAGCACCTAGAAGACTATTCCGTTTCTGTATTTTAAAATTGTTCTGATGAAATACCGTATTTAAGAAAAAAGGAAAAAAGGAAAGAGTTCGTTAAACGTAAAAATATCTGCTTTGAACCAGGCATTTCTCACAAATAATCTCTACAGATAGGAAACCAGTAATGTCTTCAGGTTCGCCTATAACACCACAGCTGGTGCATACAGCATAGACATCTGTGTAAGTAACTATCGCATCGCATTCCTTACAACGAACAATCTTTTCTTCACAGTAATCGCATTGATCCTTCTTTATATCAACTGGATTATTACAGTAGAAGCAAGTAATACTGAAGTCTTGTTTCTCTGAACTTGTTTTAAAAACAATGTCATTTGTAGTTAGTTCGGAACCATTGTCTCCGTCCGAATCAAATATACAAGAAAGTAATCGAAGAATTTCATCCTCTGTTTCATGAGTTAATTCCGCTAGCTTCCGTACATCAATTTCTTGGTCTTCAGGCACTCTTGATAAGAGTTCGAAGAGTACTTGTTTATCTTGTTCAATCTGTGCTTCTTTCTCAAAATCTGATTTGAATCTAAAAACATTAATTGTTTTTAATCTTAGGGACCCAAAAATGGCTAAAAATATTAACGCAAGAGCTATACCAGGTATTGAAACATATAAACCAAATATCCGTTGATAATTATCATATCTATTTGGGTTATGATTGTTCATTACCTCCCATTCGTCTTTTAGAAGATCTCCATCGGTGTCGGCCTTCAATGGATTAGAATTGTAAGTATTTATTTCATCTCCGTCTGATAATCCGTCTTTGTCTGTATCAGGACAATGAATATCTGTAAAATAAGTTCTTACTTCGGAGTAGTCATCAAGACTATCGTAATCTGTATCAGAGTGAAAAGGATTGCTTTTGTGTTTTAAAACTTCTATACCATCACACAAACCGTCTTGATCTGTATCGTATAACATTGGATGAGTGAAATAGGTGAATATTTCCCATGAATCCCATAAATAGTCATTATCGGAATCTGTTCTACTCGGAAGTGTCTTGTAAATATAGACTTCCGCACCGTCTAGTAAACCATCTCCATCGGAATCTGGTATATTAGGATTACATTGGTATTTGTATTCTTCACTATCTGGCAAGCCGTCGTTATCCAAATCCTCTTTATCATCATCATCATTGATTTTGATATTACCTATTGATTTGTGCATTTGTGCTTCTGTAGGTATTTCCCAGTGATCATTATTAGGATCTATAATTATAACTTCTTGATTTGTATTGGGGAATCTTATTTGAGCTGATAAAAAAGCAATACTCAAAATACCAATTAAGATAATTAGATATGAGTAGTTACTCTTTAGAATCCCATTTTTTATTTTTAAGCCAAAGGCGTTCAAATATACCAACCCAAACTGTTTCTGATATTCAACTTTTATAATCTAGACCTACTATTTTTTAGCCTAAAATATTCTTTCCTCTTGAATATCAGCTGCAACAGTTAACATTCGTCACTATAAAGATTATCGTTACTTAGGAATATTCATTATAAGCGATATATTTTTTCAGAAACTAGTTTTGTTATCAATATCCGTAATTTATCCAAAGATTTTAAAGTCAATTCTGACCGTTGCGTCTTCAATTAGAGAATTTGGTGAAGTGTAGTTTGGACAAGTACTCTCGTGAGGTAATGACTGCTTTATCTTCAAAAGATTACGATAAGGCTGTCTCAAAATATCTTCTCTCATATGATATTGAGAATTGGAAAATCTTTACAGATAATTACTATAAACTTACACCTTTTGAAGCTGAAAAAATTATTGAAGTAATCTCGAGAAAAATGGATTTTCACATGATTATCGATATTCTATCTCTTGCACACATTATAGGAAGCTCCATCTCTTTATCACTTTCACTCATCAAAATTTTCAGTAAACTCGATGTCAGTAATTTCGATGAACACATTAGTTCAAACATTCTTAGATTATTACAATCACCTATTGCTGAGGAAAGAAGAATCGGTCTTTTCATGGCTGGCTATTTCGATCGTGATGATTTCTTTGATGAAATCGAGAAAATGTCAAATTATGATATTTTATTTGAAGATGCCTATTTCTCTTTTGGATTAATGAGTGATCCTAAAATCGTAAATCTCTTGAGTACAAAATTTGTTTTCCTAAGTAAAAATCATATTCAACGACAGGCAATTGCTAAAATACTCGTGCAAAAAGGCAATCCGTTAGCAGCGCTATGGTTATTCAAAAACAAAGAATTTGATTTTAATACTTCATTTTCAAAATCTATCTATATTGCACGTGAATTAGCTTGGTTAGGTATAAAACCTGCTTTGTTTTTGGATTCAAATGATGACTTTCTCCAACCTATAACATATAAATTCCTAAATGCCATTTCAGCTATCCTTTCATATGATATAGAATTAGTAGCTGAAATTGATCTCAAAAATACATCTGAAAAATTGTTACAATTAATAGAAATAGAACCAACTATAGATTTAATCAAGACAACTTATAACATAAAAAACGCTGTTAAAGAACTTCATTTCGATGTAGATCCTTTTTCTGTCAAACAGGAAATTAGAGATCAAATAACCAAATCTTGGAAAATATTGAATAAATTCCCAAATGAAAATATCTTTGAATATCTCAGAGCTTATGTCTCTAGTTGCTTATCCCCAGATAATGAAGAATTTATTTTAGCCTTAAGAATTATTGGGAATTTTCAATTGAATGAATTTGAACCAAAATTACTAGGAATTGCCAAAGAGAAGAAAATACCTCCTGAACAAGACTATGAATTAATCAATTGCTTGGGAAAGATAGGTAGTGTTTTATCAGTTGATTATATAATTTCAGAAATTAATAGAAAAGTCAATACTGATAAGAGAAATAATTCATCTCAAGAATCTAATCTAATGCATTCCGATGTAGATTATATTGATGATTTTGATAATGAACTTCTCCGAACAATCAATCAGTCCTTCAATCTGGATGTATTAAGCTGGTTTAATTATGATTTTACTGAATTGTATTATTGGAATGCGTTATTTGCTTTAGGTAATCTAAGGCATGAAAAAGCATTATCATCACTTCAAGATGCGTTAGATGATTATGATCCAAAGATAAGATATCAGGCAATCAACAGTATTAAATCATTAAATGTCTTAAATGATACAATAGAAGAAAAACTCGTTAACTTATCCTTACAGGAATCATTTATGAGTGTCCAAAGAGAAGCGATATCCGCGCTTGGCACCCTAAATTCGCAGACTGTTATACCAATTTTTGTGAAATCAATCTATCAAGCTATTGAAGAGGGAATACTTGAATTAGCAGGAGCAGTTGACGTAGTCTATGAAAATAGATGGGATGAAGATGAATATGATGAGAGCACAACAAATACTAAGAAAAGGGAAGCAGAAGAAATTGGTGCAACTCATAAAGTTAGTGAAAAAATAGCTGCTTCTGACAAAAAACTCGCTGAGAGTGAGATTTATCGATGGATTGATCGCTTGAATTCTGAATCCTCAAAACCACTTGAATTAAGAGAGGATTTCATAACATTTGATCACGATGTTCCAGAACAAATTGATTTCTTTGAAAGAACAACTGAGACAGATATTTACGAAACCTCTGAAATGCAATCAGAAATCGAAGAAGATAAAGAAGATGAAGAATGGCTTTCTGAGCTCGGGGAACAATTCAAAAAAATAACGATTCTTGATAGTACAATTGAATCATTAAAAGTAACAACTGCGCCATTACCAATTTCTCAAATAAAAGATTTAATAGAACACCCAATTGACGAAGATTTATACAAAGATGCCTTAATTATGTTAGCAAAAACAGAAGATCAGTTCGCAATAAATGAATTAGTCGGATTGTTTGATGTCACAGATTTCCTAAGAGCAAGAGAGATTTTTAATTTACTGCTAAAAATCGATTCTAGTCAAATTACAAAATTAAAGAAAGCGATTAATGATTCCCCTGATTGGATACTTAAACATAATCTTGGTAAGAAGAATGGCAAATAAGCCAGAAAAAGAATTAATTACAAACTATTTTATAATTGAAAGATATAAACAGTGATGTGGTCAAAGTGTCAGATGTAAGTCAAAACTATGAATTCAAAATCCCAGGTTTAAGAACTGTCTGTATACCAAGAAGAACTTGTTTTGCCTATTTCACATATGCACCATTAGTAGCTTTCATTTTAAATATGGTTGTTCTACCAGGGCACCTAATCCTATTACCTTATTATTTTATAGTAATTCTTAGTCGTGGAAGACCTCCAAAAGCACTTTATTATTGGGTCTATTTTAATTCTGCTTTTCTCTACGGAGCAATCCATGAAAAAGAAGAGGTGTATCGCGACTTTGGTTGTCTTTATTATGTTTTCATTGGAAATTTCATAGCCTTTGGAAATTGGATACTAACAACTGTTTCATTAGGACTAATCTTTCCAATCTTTATCTATATTGAAGAATGGCGATTACTTACAAATGTAATTTATAGGTTGACTTTTGGAAATTGGAAACGCATTGTAAACGAATGTCCAGAAATGAGATATAATAGTGGTGTGAAAAAACAACAAGAAGAAGAACGAAAAAGAAAACATAAAGAGACAATTCGTAAATCAAAAATGCATGATGTCAAAATCGTAGATGTTGATGAAGAACTAGAATCAAAGAAGACAACTAGTATTTGTCAAACATGTGGAGAAAAAATTGACACTGAAACAAGCTATTGTCCAAAATGCGGAAGCTATATTGGGCATTGATTGAGAAGAACATAAACTTCTCAATACATTCATTTTCTGATTTTTTCAAGTTCGATAAAAACCTTCAACAAATTTAATTTGCTGAGCTGTTTTCATGTACTCTTCTTCTTTGTATCTTGCCATAAGAAGTCTTGCCATTGTTTCAAATGCTTCAGGAACGCCATCACCAGTTAAAGAAGAAGTATCAAAATAAGCGTCTACACTAAATCCTTCTAAACTATCGACATCATCTTTCCAAATTTCAGCTTCAGCTTTTAAATCAGATTTTGTTGCGATTAGTACTTTAGGAGCCTTGGGATCTAATCCTTCTTGAACAGAATTGATCCATTTCTCAAGACTATAAAAACTATCTCTCCGAGTAACATCAAATGCTAAGAAAATACCTTTTGCTCCATCTGCGAAAGCTGATCTCATTCTAGCAAAGTGATCTTGACCACCTATATCAAAAATTTGAAGTGTCACACTAATATTATTGACGTATAATCGTTTAATAAAGAAATCACATCCCACAGTTAAGTGATAATCTGCGAAAAACTCTTGCGTTGTTATGTGTGTACAAATGCTTGTTTTTCCAACAGCTCCATCACCTACAATTAGAACTTTGAAAAATGCCGCTTCATCTGCTGAACTCATTTTTTCACCTGCAAAACAACCAAATAATTCATTTTTTTATCGAAATTTCTTGGGGACGTTAACAAGTTTGTTAGTTTTAAAGTTTTTAAGGTTTGTTTAATAGGAATTTCTACTGGCAAAAAAAATTATGAAAAAACGAAAGAGGTATTTTATTTAAAGAGACTTTCAGGAATAATTTCACTAGGTTTAGTTAATTGCTGTTGTGTGATTTTTGAAATCCTAGAATTTCTATCTGCCTTCTCAAGAGCTTCCTTGAAGTATTTTAGGGATTTCTCATTGTTACCTAAGAGCCTATACAATTCGCCAGCTAGATAAAAATATAATTCTTCAAGATTTTCTGCGAATTTTTGCTTTTCAATTACCTCTTCAACTATCTCAAGTGTTAGGGTTCTTGAGTCATCTAATTTTGGATCACCAAGCTCTCTATACGCATAAGATGCTTGTAATAAAACAAAAACTAAACTTTCTTTTGAGATCTTATTTACCAAGTATTTGGAGATTACAATAAATCCGTCACCGGCATTGAATTCGGAAGCTTTTCTTCCAGAGAATTTTTCTGTTTCTTTTATTGCTTTCTCTACAATTTCCAAATCAATACTAAAGACTTTGAAATCGATTGTATAAGCAGCAAATCCACACTTTGGACAAATATTATTCAAATGTAGAATTGGTTGTGGTTCGGACCCACTTCCAACATAGAAATCACTGTATTTTTTTCCAAATGTATCATAACTACCTGCAACTTTGGATTGAAAGACTACTTCACAATTTGGGCAAGTAAATAATTGATCCATTAATAATGTCATTTTTTTTAATCATCTCTTTAATCATAATTAGAATCTGGTTTTTCCTTTAGTAGTCTTTTATCTTGTATTTCACCATAATAACTGTGAGGTTGTCTTCTGACTTTGTTATTTGTTTTCTCAATTTCTCGAGCTTCTTCTGCAAGTTTTGCTGCAATTTGGATCATTTCATGACCTGCAGCCACTTGAGCAATGTATTCAGATCGTTCATTTATTTTGAAACAACCTTCTGTGTTCACTTTAGCAGCTTTTTCTGCAATTTCTAGAGCTCCCCTTGCTTTTGCTTCAGCATATGGATTAGCAAAACCGGCATATTTCACAATTTTTGCAGATGTTAGAACAATCTGTGGCAGAATGATTTCTTTTTTAGAAACAATAAGATTAAGAGCTAAGTCTATTTCTTGCTGAATAGCTATAAGAGCTCCTCCAATGGATAATACTTTAATTAAATCGGCATTAAAAATAGCCATTTCAGTTGGATCCAAAAATTCTCGACGGGCACCTATCATTGCATCAGGTTTTACTATAAGATAACCGATATTCATCTCCTTTAGCTCCTCTCGAGTTTCTTTCTTTAAAATATCTGTTAATATAATTACAGGTGTTTTCGTTTCACCCAATTTCTTGATAATTTCAAGTGGAGCAGATAGAGAAGCATTTGGAGTAGCAACCACAACAAGATCAAATGAAAGTTTAGAGAAAATTTCAAAAGCATCATTAATTGATTCCTTTTGTAACTTCGCTCCAGAAGAAATGGTTCTAACTTCAATATCTAATCGATCAGCTCTTTCATCAAGTAACATTTCCAACAGAACTGATGAAGCTATATTTCCAAGCTTTAGAATCCCTAACTTTTTCACTAAAACATCTTTTTTTGCAGATTTTTCCTTAACCATTTTTTCACCCTCAAATGGATTTAATGATGAAATCATTTAAAGATGAATTTGTATAAGAAATAAATATTCCTATGAAATTCCTATAACTTTTTGAGTCAAATTCTATAAATAGTAGTTGATAAATAATTGATAGTGTGACAGATCAATGACTCCTAAGAATGAGGATGAAATGGTTATTACAGCTACAGTAGAAGACTATCTGGAAAGAATTCTACTTCTTAGTGAAGATGATGGGCATGCACATGTTACTGAAATAGCCAATCTTTTAGGGATAAGCAAAGCAAGTGTTACAGAAATGACTGCCAAATTAAAATCAAATGGCTTTGTAGAGTACGAAAAATATGGAACGATTTCTTTAACAGAGAAAGGAAGAAAAATAGCTGTAAAAGTAAAAGAACGACATGATATCTTAAAATCATTCTTAGTTCTAATCGGAGTTAATGATGAAAATGCAAGTAATGACTGTTGTGTAATGGAACATAATCTCTCAAAAGAAACAATAGATAAATTGAAGGTATTTATTGAATTTCTCCAGGAAAAGAAACAGGAAGATGTATTCGAAAGATTAAGTGAATATATTTCATAAATAAAAAAATAGTTTGAGTTGCTAATTATTATAATTGCGAAAGGTATTCCAGTGAATTGTTGATTTTCGATTTATTACTTAATTCTAAAATATAAGATCCTTTGTAATTTGCTTTCTTTATCTTAAATAACAATGTCTTCCATTGAATATTTCCTTTTCCAATTTCAAGATGAGTATCAGTCCATCCCTTATTTGGGCCAGCATTATCATGGATATGAATATGTACCAATTTTGATTTGAATAAATCTAAGAAGTCAATTTGCGAAAATTCTGTAGTATTTGAATGTCCAATATCCCAAGTAATTCCTAATGATTTTGAATTTATTTTATCAACTAGCAAACTTATTGGTTTTGGAGCGTAACATTCTTCGAACTGAGTCCAACTAAAAATGGGCATATTCTCATACCCAATTATTATTTCTTTATCTTCTACATAAGTTGCTAATTCTTTAAAGGAAGAATAATTATTACTAATTACATCTTTTGGAAAAGTATGTCCAGCAGCACTAAATTCACCTGGATGAATAGTTACAATTTCAGAACCAATTTCTAGTGAAAAATCAATGCAATCTTTCATAATTTTCAAAGAAAATAATCGGATATTTTCATTAAATGCGGCAATATTTACATCTGAGAAAGTAGCATGAAATGAAAGCTCTAAACCTAGATCTAATGCTTCTTGTTTGATGTTTTTTCTTGCATCTGATGAAAGTGAGCTAATATGACAAAAAGGAGGTTCAGCGACAAGTTCTACAGAGGATAGCTCTTTCTTGTAAGCAAATTGCAGAAATTCACTAATTGTAGTAATATCAGTGAAATTCAAACCAAGTGATATGCCAAGTTTCAAACTTCTTCCTCGGATTTATTTATGCTTTATATTTAATTAGGATATTGTATCAAAACTAAACTACAATATCTTATATGGTTATTTATAATAGAAAATAAAAATCACTTACTAATTAGTAGAATCAAAGGTGTTGTCTAATGGGTGACATAAATCCGGATAAGATTATAACAACATTGCAAACGATATTCTCAACAGAAAAAATCTTAGACTTACAAGAATTATCAGAGAAAACAGTGAATGAATTATACAGTTTTAATGTTGAAAATAAGAAATATGTTATCAAAATTCTAACTAGACAACCAATTTCAGAAATGGATATCTATCTATTCATCTCCTAGATTTCCTCTATCTTTAATAATTTTTTTTGCCGAAGGAGTAACTGCAACCCCTCCCATTGAAGTACATCGCAACTCTGGAGGTAACATCTTTCCTGAAGCATCTGACGCATCTATTGAATCATCCAAGGAAATGGGATTCACAAAACCACCCATTATTAAATCACAGCAAATAAACGCATTCGATGCAGATATTGCATTTCTTGTATGACACGGGATTTCACATACTCCTGCGACCAAATCACAGACAGAACCCATAGTATTTTGCAATGAGATTGCAGCTGCATCTATTCCATTTTTGGGTGACCCACCAGCAGCCTCACAAACACTAGCAGCCGCCATAGCTCCAGCGATTCCGATTTCTACTTGACAACCAGCTATTTCTGCTGCAAATGTAGATCGAATTGCATGAATTAACCCTATCCCTGCTGCAGCAAATGCACAATATATCAATTGTTTTTTATCAATTTGGTACTCATGATGTAAGGTATAAAGCACTGCTGGAATGACTCCTGAAGAACCTCCCGTAGGAGCAGCACAAATATACCCTCCAGAAGAAGCAATCTCCATACTTGCTATTGCTCTAACTGCAGTGAGAGTATTTTGTGAATTACTAAACAATTTGTTTTTATCACTCGCAGATGAAATCTGTGATGCTGTACTATCAATTGTTTTCAATCCCTTAACTCGTTCTTTTTGACCAAATTCAACAGATTGTAGCATTATATTGATTCTCTTCTCCATTTCTGCCATGATCTCATCCTTAGAGAGCTTTAAGAGAGCCATTTCGTACTCTAATGCTGCTTCACCTAGAGTTAAATCATTCATTGTGGAGTATTGAAGCCACTCTTCTGCAGATTGAAATAGTTGATCCCCTTTCATAACGAAGAAAATTGGTTTTATAGTCCAAAATGATACACCGGACAGGGATTCAAGAATATTTATCCAAGAAGTCGGAATTTCGTCATTTAATTTGATTTGGATAAAATTCGCATCAATTTCACCATTCTGATTTGAGGTTTTTTGTGTTTCAAAGATTTTTACAATTAGGCCATCATGCTCTCGACCAAGTATGGATTGAATTTCAGGCTCTAATTTGGATGGAAACTCGATTAGCAACTCATAATTCTGACCATCAATAGAAACATCCCATGCATTGAATTTTTCAATAGAAATTGTCCCACCCCCAGTGGACTTAGCCCTAACATTAGTTTTTTTCCCATCTATGGATGTTACACTTAATTCAACGACATTTGGATGATCTGCATTTAGTAACTGTGTAATTTGGAATGTAGCTGAAATGCCTAGTTCTGTGTAAATTTCAGGAGTTTTAAAAAAATCCGGTGATTCCATTGATATTCCTAATAATCCGGATAAAAATGCATATTCGGAATTTTGGTACTTGTATACTTTTCCATAAGACCCCTCTTCATCGAAAGATATAAGGATAGATTTCATTTTGTCGTTACAGAGGTCTCTAACCACAGATCCAATGAAATTAGATGCTGTTGTATGAGAACTGGATGGACCTCTTGTTAATGGACCAATTACGTCATTGAATATGCTGCGTTTCAAATGGAATCCTCGAATGTATTTGTGTTTAATATTTAATTAGGATATTGTATCCAAACAGAATTGAAATGTCATATATTGAATTAAGAAAAGTAATTTTAAATCATATGCAAACCAATTATATCAAAGGTGCAATCTAGTGAGTGATACAAATCCAGAAAGGGTTGTAGCTACATTACAAAAGATTTTCTCAACAGAAAAAATATTGGAATTACATAAATTACCAGAGAAAACAGTTAATGAGTTATACAGCTTCAAAGTAGAAGATAAGAAATATATCATAAAAATTCTAACTAGACCACCAGTCTCGGAAATGGATAATTATCGATTAGAAAAAGAAGCAAATCTAATTAAGAGAATCATTTCAATAAATAAAACAACAAGCAGCTCTTCTAAAGAAATTTATAATGTTCCTGTTCCCGAAATTATACATATTGAAAATGATGCCAAAGATATTGGCTACAAATTTATCATAATTACCTTTATAGAAGGAGTTCCAATAGAAGAAATATGGGAAAAAATAACTAAAGAAGAAAAATCACACATTATTGCAGATTTTGCGAAGATTGTTAAGAATTTACATGAACTCAAATTTAATATGTTTGGTGATATTGAAGAATATAATTGTCCTAGAAGATTCTATTCAATGGTTAGTCTGTTAAAAGCGAATACCAAGAGATATACTAGAATGCTTGGGACAAGTAAACTTCTGCCAGTTAAACTTGTCACTCAAGCACAAAATTTTATTGAAAATAATTTAGATAAAGCAAAATTTGTTGCAGAACCACATTTAGTTCATAGCGATTTGTATCAACAAAATGTCCTAGTCATCAAACAAGATACTTGGAAAATTAATGCCATACTTGATTTTGAATGGTCATATGCTGCTGATCCATTAATCGATCTTTTTGATATAGAAAGAGATTGGAAGTTAGATTCTGAGTTATTTAGTGTCTTTCTCAAAAATTATTCATTAGACAATAAATTAGATTTAGATGAATATCGATTAGAAGAGAAAATATTCAAAATGATTGCACTGTTAGCAACAACCACAGTTGGTTGGATAAAATTTCATCCAACAAAAGCAAATATAACTAGAGTGGAAAAAGGAATAACAAAAATACTTGAAAGCGAAGTCTAATTATTTTGTTCCGTTTGCATTATTAATACTTTTAAAGCTAATTCTTCCTCTGTGCGCTCAACTTCTTCTGTTTCCTTTTGTTTCTTGGCTCTCCGCCTGAAACTAACCTCTACAGCCGTAACAGAAATTACTAACAAACCGACAGGAATAATGGAGTACATCAGTGAGGTGCGAAGTTTGCGTAAACGAAGATTATCTTTAGGATCATTGGGATCAGTACCGCTTTCAATTTCAGAACGATCACTAAATCCGTCTGAATCACTATCCTCTAAAAATGGATTTGTTCCAAATTTCATTATTTCCTC
>DAOVHJ010000313.1 GCA_030671945.1 Candidatus Heimdallarchaeota archaeon | reverse complement strand
GCAGCAAAAGATTGGGAAGGAGATTTTTTGTTCGTAATTGAACCAGAAGGTGGTTTGAAAGAGAAAGTGATACTCTACATTGACTTACATCATGGAGTATGCCGAAAGGTGGAGTATTACACAAAAGATGAAGATATACCAAAAACAGCCTTTCAATATATTGGAATCTACTCCAACTGGTTGAAGTTACTAAAAGGTGAAATTGATCCTATTAAGGGGATAATAATGCGTAAATTCAAGCTTGTTGGAAATAAGGCTAAAGTTCTTCGTTCAATAAAAGCAGCTCAAGAATTAATTGCCACTGCTGAAAAGATTGAAACAGTTTTCATTTAAAATAATGAAATTAGTTATTCCCTTAGTCTTGTAAAGGTGATATGATGTCTGGTTTCAGAGGAAAAATACTTCGAATAAATCTCACTACTAAGAAAGCAAATGAGGAAACGCTAGATCTAAATGCTGCCCAAGAATTTCTTGGAGGTAGTGGATTAGCAGCTCATTATTATTGGCATTATATCAAAAACTATGAAGTAATACCTGAACCTTTGTCTGCTGAAAATCCATTGATTTTCATGACTGGAATTTTAACAGGTCTCCCATCTTTTTGCACAGCTCGAGCTGTTTTTTGTTCAAGATCTCCATTAACCACTTTCATGGGTGAAGCTAACATTGGAGGTAAGATTGGTCCTAGGCTGAAATTTGCAGGATATGATGGCTTAGTTATTGAAGGGAAGTCTGAAAATCCCGTTTATTTATCAATTAACGATTCTAATATAGAGATAAAAAGCGCTAGAGAATTATGGGGAAAAGGTACATATGACACTTTAGAAATAGTTCGTAAAGAAATAGGTAATAAGAAATCAGAGGTAGTTTGTATTGGTCCAGCTGGAGAAAACTTGGTAAAATATTCATGTATCATGACACATGGAGGTCGTGCAGCTGGAAGAACTGGCATGGGAGCAGTAATGGGTTCTAAAAATTTGAAAGCAATTGCTGTTTTTGGATCCAATAATAAATTTGACTTGCCTGATGAATTTTTATTGCTTTCAAAGGATGCGTATAATTCAGTAAAAGAAGATTATGCTGTAGAGGTTTTTAGTGAATTTGGAACTTCTGGTTATGTTGATGTTGCCTTGGATCATTATGGTGATATGCCTATTCGGAATTGGTCAAAAGGTATTCTTGAAAATGGCGGCAATCTCTCAGGTGTAACAATGACTGAAACCATCTTAACTGGTAAATCAACTTGTTATAGATGTCCAATTGCATGTGGTAGAGAAATTCAAATCAATAAAGGAAAATACAAGACGAATAAAACAGATGGACCTGAATTTGAAACACTTGCGAGTATGGGTTCCAATTTAGAAATAACGGATTTAGAAGCCGTTGTCTTTGCTAATATTAAAGCAAATGATTTTGGTATTGACACCATTAGTACCGGTGCAACTATTGGGGTATACTTTGATTTAGTGGAGAAAGGATTAGTTCCAAAAAAGGATCTTCCAAAGAATATCCAAAGCAAATTTGGTGATGTTGAATCTCTTCTGAAATTAATAGAACTAATAGGAAACCGAGATGGTATTGGAGATATATTAGCTGAAGGTAGCAAGATATTAGCAGAAAAATATAACCGTCTTGATTTAGCTCCACAAGTCGCAGGATTAGAAGCACCATTCCATGATCCTCGAGCATTTAGCGGTTGTGCAGTAATGTATGTTACAAGTCCTAGAGGTGCTTGCCACTTAAATGGTGATGCATATTTTGTTCAGCAAGGAATGATTTTCCCTGACATAGGTGTGGATAATATACCAGACGATCCTTCCGAAAATGAAGGAATTATAAAACCTCTAATCAATCTACAGAGTTATAGACAAATATACAATTCAACAGGAATGTGTCAATTCTTTAATCCAAGTGCTTCTAAAATGGCAAGATTAATCTCAATTGCAAGCGGTAAGAATATTTCAGCTAAAGACCTTATACTTATTGGTGATCGTATATTTGGCTTAAAACGTATTCTAAATTTGAAACTTGGATGGACTCCTAGCTTAGAATTCTTACCGAAAGTAATGCTGCAAAAACTCGAAGGTCCAACTAAAGGGTCTGTTCCTGATGTAAAAATTCAACTAGATTTATGGTATAAATATCGTAATTATGATAGAAAAACAGGAATTGCAACTAAATCAGAATTGAAACGTTTGAATCTTGAAAATTACATTTAACTTATTTTTCAATTAAATTTGATGTTTGAAAAAAGAAAAAAAGAAAGAGGGAGACCCTAATAATCTCCAAAAAAAAGATTATGATTTTTTAGAGGATTTAATTTACTCTTTTTG
This sequence comes from Candidatus Heimdallarchaeota archaeon, assembly GCA_030671945.1. Taxonomy (GTDB): domain Archaea; phylum Asgardarchaeota; class Heimdallarchaeia; order JABLTI01; family JABLTI01; genus JABLTI01. The sequence goes on along the minus strand of DAOVHJ010000313.1, from coordinate 970 downwards.
AGATTATTTGGGTTTTATGAATTATAGATCATTTATAGTTGGCCATACAGAGTATAGTGTGCCAATTTGAGCTGTTATTGCATCATTAAAGAGCAATACTTGTCCAGCGAAATGTGAATTTGTTTTTGCTGAGATTTTAACCATTATTAAGTTAAGACCTGCATTTAGTGTAACACCATCTGTTGTGTACCATTTGTTTTTCTTTGGACAACCATCCAAGAGGAATTCACCATTTAACCAAACTTTCATTTCAGATGCACCATTTGCACCAAAATTAACTGTGACTGCTGAACCAGGATTGTAAATATATGACCACATGTATACAATTCCTCTTTTACCCCAATTCAAATTGTCTTGTTTGTCCCAATTACCATATTTGTCTATGGCTACTAAACCTGGGTGTTCACCAGCGTCTTCATAAGGAACTACAACTTGACCACTTTGTGTGCCAATTGCTCCTTCTGTGAATTCTCTTTGATCTAATAAGTAAGGATTGAAATCTAATTCATTACCTTGACCACATAAATCGATGTAATCTACACTGAGATCTGGTCTTTTGTTATTGTCTTCAAATTCTCCTAATAAGAACCAGTATGTTGGGGAGAAACCTGTTTCGGCTGGGTAATTTTTAGCTGCATATTCATCATCATCAGAAGTTCTGCTAACCAAGAAATCATAACCAGTAAAGGCATCAACACCTAAATCTCCACCGATTGCTGGGATAATTTCGTCTGGAATTTCAACAATAGTAGCAACATAACCATATGAAGTATAAACACTATCCTCGAAATTAATTTCAACATAGAAAGTTAAGAAGGGTTGAATTTCTTGAGCAATTCCAAGGGAATAAATAGTAATTTCATCAACAGAACTAATACTTAATTGATCAGCGAAAGTAAACCAAGCATAATCAGTACCATTTTGAACAACAACAATACTTACAAAATCAGCATCATTTTTTCCATTATTC
>DAOVHJ010000116.1 GCA_030671945.1 Candidatus Heimdallarchaeota archaeon | reverse complement strand
TCATCTGTGTTGATTTTTTGTTTTACTTCATTATCTTCCGTTCAGGAGTAACATTTTCAGTCTTGCTTTTTCTATATCATGTTTAACTTGTTTTCGTATTTGGTTTCTTAATACTAACTTACTTTTTTCCAATTACATCACCTCAATTATTAATCTAGGCTGTTCTCAATGATCTTACTGCTAGATGGCCAAGATCATTCCTTATCTTCTCAATACTTGTTTTGTATAGATCTCTTTGTTTGCTCTTTTTCTGTGTCATTTTTTGTTCATTCCAAATTTTTGATCAATTTTTTCTCAATATCTCCGGATAATATCCGTTTCCAAACCCTGGTATAGCCAATTCTTTCTTAATCTCACATTTGATAGGGTATTTTTTTTCGTGTCATTTCATCCACTCCCTTTGAGAATATCCTCTGTGTAATTTCACACTTCTCTCAAAGGTTCTTTAGCTGAAACTCTCAAAAACCGAGTTCTAAGTCGACTACAAACTGAAGTATTCTTCAGACAACAGTCCCACACTGTTAAGAAATATTTCTCATAATGTTATATAAATATTTCTCACTTACTTGGAAATATGTATCATATGACCATAATAAAGAAATTGTGGGTTCAAAAATATATTAGGACTAAATCAACCCATCGATATAATATAGTCCCAATAATATTCCTGATTTTTCCAATTCCTTGACTTTCTTGCGATCGAGACGCTGTTTACTTTTTTTCTTACTTTTTGCCTTCGTCATCTTCATCACAGTCCTACCCCCTGGAGAATATTCTTTGTGGAAGGTATAGGAATATCCTAAATTTACTTAGAAAATCGAATATTTAAATATTTCGAAAAAAGGGCTTTTTTTAGAATATTCTAAATTAATGTCAGATTTTCGTATATTTTTATAAATAATCGAGTCCATGTTAATCTGAGAGTAAAATGACACAAAGGAATCCAGGAAGCAAAGAACGCGACATTGTAAAGGAATACATCAAAGCAATCAGCAATGAAACAAGACTAAGCATTTGGCTTCTCATTGTTGTTTATAGGGATATTACTTTAGATGACATAAGTCATTTCTTGGGTAAAAGTAAATCAACCGTTCACCATCACATACAAATATTACTTGAAAGCGATCTGATTGAAGAAGTAACAAAACCGGGGAGTAAAACTAGATATTATAGACGAATTGAATTAGATCTCTCCAAGAGGGTAAGAGAGTATTTTGCTAAAAGTAAATTTGATGAGGAAACTCCAGAAAGACAAAAAGAACTAGCCAACATGTATGAGGATTTAGTAAAAATACTCAATATTGAGGTAATTAATACTTTACAATACTTACTTGATAATTACTATGAAGACCTAGATGAAGCTGTTGTTAAACGGTATGTTCAATTGGATGAAATCTCTATTGGATCCTTTAATTTAAGTGAAGAGAGTGCTGCAAAATTCAGAAAAGAACAAAGAGAATTAGCATTGAAATATATGCAAGAAGATAGGGAAAATCCTGAGAGAAAAAAACCATTTACTAATTTCTACATTGGTTATCACGTAGAGAATACACTCATACGCAAGTTTAAGAAGAAGATAAAATTCTAAATCTTGGGTTGCTAATTTTATCATATATCCCTTTCTTTCAGAATAGAGTGAGCTTCCTTTAAGCGATCTATAATTGGTATTTCTTGGGGACACTTTTCCAAGCATTCGCCACATTCTGCACAGGCAAGTGCGTTTTTCCCAGGAAATCTTTTTGCCAATCCTATTCCTCGGTAATTTGCCCTTGCACCATGCATTTTTAGCGGATCTCTAGAAACCATAAGTTGCTTGAAAATTAGCTTAATGTTGACCTCTTCCGGACAATCATCGCAATACCCGCATTGAGTACAGTTTAAATCATATGTTTCCTGGTATTTCTGGGCAACTTTTAGCAAGCGCTCTTTTTCTTCTGCGTTTAGTTGATAATTATCACTAGATGCAATTGCAATATTTTCATCAACCATCTGCTCAGAGCTCATTCCGGAAAGTGCTATGTCAACATTTGGATTAGACCATACGAATTTGAAGGCTAAATCAGAGAAATTTGTTTTATCTGGTGTCAACCATTGCTTCATTTCCTCTGTTGGTTCATTTGTTAGTCTTCCACCACCACATGGACCCATAAGAATGACTCCAAGACCTTTTTCTTGTGCGTATTGAATTAGTTCCTCATTAATTGGGTCTACGAAATTATACTGGACCAACATTACTTCGAATTCATTTTCATCAATGTACTTTTTGATATTCTTGGGTTTATCATGAGATGAGAAACCAATATGTTTTATTTTCCCCTTCTTCTTGGCTTCCTTCATTTTATCAAAAAGATTGAATTCTTGAATTACTTCATTGTATCTCTTCTTGTTTATATTGTGAAAAAGGTAGATATCCAGATAATCTACCTCTAATTTTGCTAGTTGTTCATCTAATAAGCGATCGAAATCTTCTGCTTTCTTTACTTCCCAAAGAGGATTTTTAGACATTAGAGTTACTTTCTCTCGGTAGCCATCCTTTAACGCTTGACCAAGAATAATCTCACTTTTACCATTATGATAATTATACGCGGTATCCACGAAATTTATACCATTATCAATACTCTTTCTAATTATTTTGATGCTTTCCTCTTTGTCAATTTTTCCTCTTCCTTTTATTGGTAACCGTAAGACACCAAATCCTAAAATAGAAACTTCAATTCCTGTTTTTCCGAGTGTTCTGTGTTGCATATTTCAGACTCCTATGAATGTTAATACTTGCGATGTTCTCTTAACCAATTTACTGCGAAATCTATTATATCTTTTGAAAACATCAGTCTACTCTCTGCTAAACCAATATTAACAGTTTGATATTTAATTGATTTCTCAAAAACTAATCCAATTTCCTCGAAATCATCTGAATCGTATTTCATCTCTTTCCAATTTTTCCATACTCTCTTCCCATTCTCTAAAAGAGCAGCACCTTGAGTTTCTATCGGAAAATTAGGCAATTCTGCTTTAACTTCAGCATAATGAAGAGAAGTATTAGAACTATGATGAACTCCTAATAGTAAAATCTTACCTTTGAGATCATACACTTTCCTTAAAGGGCTATTGTAACCGAAACTTGTTTCTACTTCATGTTCACTAACAATTTCTTTTGCATGTTTACCCCATGCTGAAAAAGATGATTGGGGATGATTACTACGAAAAACATTAGGTAAAATTCGGAATAATTCTGGAATACGACCCATACCTCGAGTTGAGGTGACAGCTGGTTCAAATGGTGGCATTTCTTGACGTATAACAGGTTTCCAATCTTCTGGAACAGGTGGATAATTCCAATTTTCCGGATCAGTATTTCCGCTAGTCATTGTGGGCATAACAAGTGTTCCTTCTTCAGTAAGAACTTCCATTAAAGCGTAAATAACAGTAATAGCATCACCAACAACCCAACCTATTTTACTCAAAGAGCTGTGGACAATGACAATATCTCCAGCTTGAAGACCAATTTTTCTGAGATCCTTAACCAACAGATCTTTAGTTATTGGGAATTTTGATTTCTCAACAATCAGCTTTTCTTTTTCCCACTGTTTCATTGTAATCGAATAAAAAAGAAAAATAAAGAGGCATTAAAGAATTTAGTTCGTTCTAATTTTCTTTAGCACCTAGAATTTCATGAGCTTCTTTTAGCTTTTCAATAATAGGAATACCTTGAGGACATTTTTCTTCACAATCACCACATTCAATACAAGCAGGAGCTTGTTTCCCTGGAGCAATTGGGGAGTTGCCAATCATTTGGTAGAAACGTTTTGCCATGTCCCAACCGTACACTTCCCAATGAATTAATTGTTTCAAGATACGTGTGATATTCACTTCCTGTTCGCATGGTTCACAATACCCGCATTGAGTACAAATCACATCTGATAGTTGTTTGTAAGTAGTGTCTATCTTCTTTGTTCGTTCTTTCTCTTCAGGAGTAAGTGTAACAACTTCTGCATTAGCTAGTGCGAGATTTCTCGCCACCATATCTGCATCGCCCATCCCTGATAGTGCTACTGTGACATTTGGATTGTCCCAAACATGTTTGAATGCTAAATCTATGAAAGTTTCTTCCCCTGGACTCAGGCAATCAACTAAATCCTTCGGTGGTTCTAAAGCTAATCTTCCTCCTGCTACAGGACCCATGACACAAACGCCTATTCCCTTCTTTGCTGCATGTGCGATCGCATCAACGTATGAAATATCAATAATATTGTATTGTAATAATATGGCTTCGAAAATTCCAGTATCTAATAATTCAATGACATTTTCAGGTTTATCATGAGAGGATAAACCAATATGCTTTATTAGTCCCTCTTTCTTAGCTGCTTTCGCTTCATCCACTATTTCAAGCGGTAAGATTTTATTTTCGTAAGTTTCTTTCTTTAAGCCATGGAAAAGATACACATCAATATACTCGGTATCATATCTTTTCAATTCCTCATCTAATAATGTGCGATAATCTTCAGTCTTATTTACCAATCTCACGGGATTCTTGGTCATTATGTGTACTTTTTCTCGATAGCCATCTTTGAGAGCCTTTCCAACCATAACCTCGCTTTTTCCTCTGTGATAGACATAAGCTGAATCAATGTAATTTATTCCACCATCAATTCCTTGCCTTATGATTTTGATAGCTTCATCTTCAATTATTGAAGTTGGATCACCAGGTGTGGAGGTTGGTAATCTCATAGCTCCGAAACCTAAAATTGATGCTTTTATTCCTGTTTTCCCTAATGGACGATATTGCAAATTCTTAACCTCAAAATTACTTGTTTTTTCTAACTTAATGTATGAGCAACTTAAAAGCTTACCTAGCAAAATTCAGGTAAGAAAGAAAAGATAAAAGTAAAAAACTAAATTCAGCGTCATTTGAATTAGTTTGTTACTTTCTCTTTTTGAAGATAAAAATCGTTCCAACTAATGTTAACAATGCAAGAAACATGGGGCTTATTGGAATAGATGCACAATTAGTGTTGGCATAATGAATTTCGACTTCTTCAGCAGTTAAGACTCTATTCCAAACACAGAGTTCATCAATAGCGCCTTCCCAATACTCATTATTAAAGAAACCAATTACAAACAACAGATGTCCTAAAGACATTGTTCCAGGCCAATTTGTACTTGCTTGAAATACACCATTATTGTAGAATACGATATCATTACCATCGTATGTGCCAGTAATTTGAACCCAAGTTCCAAGCTGAACTTGCCCTTTAGCATTATTTGTAGCAGAAACACTTATTGCTAATCCAGTATAATTTCCCTCTTGGAAAAGACCAAATCCATTTGTATTAACAAAGTATCTTAGTTGAGGTGTTGAATCCACTTTAATCCAACAGGCAATTGTAACAGCGTTCACAGAATTCAAGATATTCGTGCTATTTACGAATAAATAGTCATTTAGACCATCAAGTTCCAGTGCGTTTCCAGAGATACCAGTAATCCATGTTGCTCCATGAATAATTCCAACATGACCATTACCTGATTCATCAGCTGTTGTAGTCCCTGAACCCTCATCCATTGGTAAATAGAGAACTAGATTTGCTTGAGCAGCTTCTCCTGTGAATACTGAACCTTCATAGAAGCTAGTTATGATAACAAAACAAATTATGCAAGTTATTAAATTTGATAAGATATTTCTCTTTTTCATTTTTTAACCTCCCACTTTTTTGAAGGAAAAACTGATTATAATTAAATTCTGTTTTTTGCATTTAAAAAACTATATGCGATAAATTTCAATAACAGAATGATTTTTCAAGATCGAGAAGATTTTTGAAGCACTAAATAACACTCGATTAGATCTTATCAAATTTGATTTTTATTCGTATTGAAGAATTTCTTTTGCTTTCTTTTCTTATTAAAAATAATCACTCCAGCTACTGTAACTAATGCTAGAATCACAGGACTCAATGGGATCGGTGAACAGAACGTGTTATAATAATGGCTTTCGACTTCTGCATCTGATAAAACTCGATTCCAAACACAGATTTCATCAATAGCACCTTCCCAATAAATACCAGAAAAGGAACCAACAGCAAAAGCAGTCCCACCAGTTAACATTGTACCTGAATGTTCCTTTTTATCCTTATATACACCATCCACATAAAACCTTATTATTGTACCATCATAGGAACCTGTAATTTGAGTCCAAACACCTAACATTATTGGATGCTTTACACTATCTGTTCCTGGAACAGTTATTGATAATCCTGTTTGATTACCACTTTGAAAAAGTGAAAATCCGTTTGCTTTTGCAATATATTTTAGTTGTACTGTTACTTGGATTTTTACCCAACAAGAAATAGTCAGTGAATTTACAGAATTCAGAATGTTTGAATTACTTGTACTCATAATATCATTAAATCCATCAAACTCTAATGCTGCACCAGAGACACCGGTAATCCAAGTTGCACCGCTGATTACACCGTCATTACCATTACCAGATTCATCATCTGCAGTAGTACCTGATCCTTCATCCAATGGTAAATAAAGAACCAGATTGGGATCAACAGCTTGTCCAAAGATAACAAAGCATCCAAAGATGTTAAAGATAATTGAAAGACAAATTAAACTTGAGAAAAGATTTCTCTTGTTTATTTTTATTCCCCCGTTTTTTGTAAAATGAATAATATAGTACTATTTTCTGAATATAAAAAAACTGTGGTAAGAAAATTCTTTGTTTTTCTTTCTTATAGTAAAATCAACTTAAAAGCTTACCTAAAAGAAATTCAGAAAAAAAAGATAAAAGTAAAAACTAAATTCAACGTCATTTGAATTAGTTTGTTACTTTCTCTTTTTGAAAATAAAAATCGTTCCAACTAATGTTAGCAATGCAAGAAACACGGGGCTTATTGGAATTGAAGCACAATTAGTGTTGGCATAATGACTTTCAACTTCTTCAGCAGTTAAGGCTTTGTTCCAAACACAGACTTCATCGATAGCACCTTTCCAACAATAGTTATCGAAAGCAATTACGAGCATTTCAACTCCTAAAGACATTGTTCCGGGCCAATTCTTTGTCTCCATCAGTACACCATCTATGTAGAACTTTATATCTGTACCATCATAAGTACCAGTAATTTGTGTCCACACATCATACGTAATTAGACCTGAAGCATTATTTGTGGCAGGAACACTTATAGCTAGTCCTATGTAATCACCTTCATGAAATAGTTTAAAACCATTTGTTTTAACAATGGATTTTTGAGTAGTCGCTTCATTCACTTTAATCCAACAAGCAATAGTAACAGAATTCACGGAATTTAAGATGTCAGTGTTATTTACATACATGGTATCAAATTCACCATCAAACTCCAATGCAGATCCTGCAATACCTGTTATCCATGTTGCTCTCTCAATAACACCAACATTACCATTACCTGAGTCATCATTTGCAGTTTTTCCTGATCCTTCATCCAGAGGTAAATAAAGAACTAAATTTGGTTGATCAGCTTGTCCGAAAATTGCTATGCTTCCAAATACACTTGTTAGGATTAGAATCCCTATTAAACTCGTTCTAATATCTGATAAGATATTTCTCTTTTTCATGTTATCTTCCTCCCATTTTTTGAAAAAAAAACGAATTTAATAATAATTATGTTTTTTGCACTTAAAAAATTATAGTGAAATAAATCCACCTTTAAGTAAAAATTAATTCTAAAGAAAAAAAGTAAGAAATAACTCCAACAACAAAAT
>DAOVHJ010000185.1 GCA_030671945.1 Candidatus Heimdallarchaeota archaeon | reverse complement strand
TAATATTATGAATATTGTTAGCAAAAAATGGTCTTTGCTTATAGTTAATGCAATAGGTAATACTACAACAATTAGGTATAGTGAAATAAAGAAAAATCTGCGAAAAATAAATTCCAAAGTTTTATCTGATCGATTAAAGGAGCTAGTACAAGCAGAGATCATAAACAGGAAATCAAAAGACTCAGTACCACCACATGTTGAATACTCTTTAACAGATAAAGGAAAATCACTACGCAAAGCAATAATGCCACTTCTGGAGTGGTTTTATTCCTACCATGAGAAAGGAAGACCGACTCCATGTGATATCGCATATCAGATTGAAAAGGCTGCGAAATGAAATCCCTATCCCTACAAGAAGAAAAAAGTATGCCTGATTTTGGCATGTTGATTTTTTTTCTTACCACCGAAAGTATTAAGCAAGAAACAGTAATTGAAGAACCAGATAAAACGACTTGGAAAATCATTGAGTATCGTAAATTGTTTGCTTTGAAGATATGATTCTTGACCATTCCTCGCGTGTTCAAATCGCGCTGGGCTCACCACTTTTCTCCTTAATAATTGTATTCTATGTTTTAAAACCGTAATGTTGCAAAAAAAATTGGAAAATTCTTTAATTAGAGTTTTTGGAGGTTGTAAAATCCTTTCCATCTTGTTTGCAAATAATACCGACAATCTTTCTTGCAGACATTGCTGCAGGTGGAAGACCTCCACCTGGTTGAGTCCAGTGACCAACCATAAAGAAATTATTTAATCCGGGAAGTGTTTCTGTTATACTTTTACCAGCAGTTTGCATACTTGGCAACCAACCTTCATAGCTGCCTTTCCAGTTATTTGTATACCGAATAAAAGTTGCAGGTGTAGAAACATCAACAACTTCTACTTTAGATTTTATATTTGGGAAACGTTTTTCTAATCGTTTTATTACCTCACTTGCTAATCGATCTTTTGCTTCATTGTACTTTTTACGATTATTCTCACGCATATTTGTCCAATATTCATAATCTTCAGATACAAAGAAAGTTACCAGTGCTGTTTTTCCTTTCGGAGCTAATGTTGGGTCAAAATTAAAGATCCTAATGCCCATCTCTTTCAGATCAGTTTTGGGATCAACTTTAATAGACTCTTCTAGCAGAAATTGTATTGAGTGAGGAATTCCGGTAAATTCATCTGCAACACCTAAAGACACTTGGCAAATTGGCGGGAAAGGTCTTAGATTATTATAGTAACCATTAATTTCTTCATCAACATATTTTCCTTTTAACATGTTGTAAATAGTATCAAAACCATCAGCAGCCGAGATGACAATATCAGCTGGTATTTTATCTCCATTAATAAGCTGAATACCAGTTACTTTATCATTCTCCACTAATATTTCCTTGACATGAGTTTTAAATTGAATCTTCCCTCCTAAATCGAGATATCTTTGTTCAATTCTTTTTGCAAATGGTCGTGATCCACCTATTGGGTATCCGGCTGTTTTCGCATGCAAATAACCTAACGTTGCTAATAACATAAAAATCGAAGAGGTATTGCCAACAAAATCGCCAAATATTCTTAGGAAGAATTGTTTAAGGACTGGGTTTGTAATCTTCTTAGCAAAATCATTTGTTGTCAGTGTAGTCCATTTTTTAAGAAAAGCAGGTATTTTTTCTCCAAAGGTTCTTTGAACTTCTGGTGGTGGAGGATTATCTCTTGAACATTGAAATGACACGAAAAATCGCACTGCATCTGTGAATTCTTTGATAATTTCTTCATCATTAGCAGATAATCGTAGCATCTCAGCTTCAAATTTATCTATATCAGTAAAAATTGAGAAATGTTCTCCATCTTTTCCTTCTATCCTTGTAAAAACTTCTGAATTAATAATTTCAGTCTCTTTGTTTATACCACCTAATTCAGTCCAAATATCATAAAGTGACATGGAAGGACCTGACCCTACAAGCCAATGAATACAACAATCAAAAGTATAGCCTTTTCTCTCCCAGCTAGTACATAATCCACCTGAAATATCATGTAATTCGAAGATTTCACTTTCATAATCATTCATCTGCAAATAACAACCAGCAGACAAACCAGATATTCCAGCACCAATAATTACTACTTTTTTTCCACTCATAAAATACAACCATATACAATCAGTACTAATTTAGAAAGTTGTTTTAAATATAAAAATAATGCTAATTATAAAATTGTTAAACTGGTCGCGTGTTCCAATCGCGCTGGGCCCACCATTCTCTTTTCAGATTTTTTGTAGAATATAATCAATTGTGACTCCAAGACATTTCTCATCATTATAGGTATAACTGAAACTTGATTTTCCTTTATGTAATAACTTTAATTCTTTGAATAGTTCATCAGCTTCGTCATTTCTATAATAGGAATGGAATGATTCTTCAAAACCGTATTTGTCTGTTTCTGATATATCTAATATCTCATTATCTCCTATATCATTGCCCCATTTCAATCCCGTGGAATCTGTTGATTGGAAATTAATGTACAACAAACCACCTATTCTTAGCACTCTAAGCATTTCATTAATAGCTAATTTAGTTCCTGCTTTAGTTAGATGCATAATTGTATGATATGAATATACAAAGCTAAACGTTTCATTCTGGTAAGGTAATTGTCGCATATCAGCTTTGATAATTTTAAAATCAAGTTTACTATCTTTAGCATATTTTTGAGCTCTCTCTATTTGAGTGTCAGAGATCTCTACTCCATGAGCTTCATATCCCTTTTCGCTAAATACCGCTATCTTTGGATTAGATCCTCCTGCACCACAGTCTAATATTTTTTTCTTGAAATCACTTTTTTCTGTTAACTCCAAAAATCTCTCTATTTCTTGCGGAATAGTAAAAGTAACCATAACTTATCCTTTTTATAAAACTATTATTAAGATATTTTACTACTCTAGTTAATGAGTTATGAGGTGTTCATATGAAGTTTGTAATTTTGAATGGTAGCCCAAGAGAAACTAAAAGCGTTACATATCAGTATCTTAGATACATAGAAGCTAATTTTCCAATGCATGAGTATTTGGTTCATCATATCGGAAGAAAAATCAAGAAAATCGAAAAGGATCAAGAATATTTTGATTTAATTCTAAAAGATATTGAAGCAGCAGATGGAATCATTTGGATTTATCCGGTGTATATACTATCAGTACCTTCACAATTGAAACGATTTATTGAACTTGTTTTTGAACGCAAGAAGCTCAACTATTTCAAGGGGAAAAACGCAACAAGCATTTCAACGAGTGGTAAATTTTACGATCACTTAGCTCATAATTATATACATGCCATTTCAGAAGATTTTGGGATGAATTATTTCCGAGGATACTCTGCTGAAATAATGGAATTACTAAAGAAGAATGAACGAAAACGTCTTCAGAATTTCGCGATTCAGTTCTTCATTCAATGTGAAAATAAATTAGAGTCAGCAAAGGTTTGTTCCCCTCTAATTTTTGATTATCCAGTTTATAATCCTTCAAAAATTAAAGTTCAACCAAAAACTAAGAAACACAAAATTACTGTCCTAACAGATGCATCAGAGACTGATGAAAGCTTAAACAATATGATTGACACATTCGTTAAACTAATGCCCTGTGAAGTATTAGTTGTTAATGTTAACAAAGTTAACATCAAAGGAGGGTGTTTGGGTTGTTTGAACTGTGCCTCAGAGAATATTTGCTTTTATCCTGATGAGCATAATGCAATCTTCAAAAAATATACTGTTGAAGTAGATGCCGTTGTTTTCGCCTATAAAACTCAGGATAGATATCTTTCATCTGGAGTGAAAATATTTCAAGACAGGTCTTTCTTTAATGGTCACCGTCCAGTTTTTCAAGGACAACAGCAAGCTTTTTTCATTTCAGGTCCATTAAGGCAAATGCCAATTTTACGAGAAGCGATAGAAGCAACGCCAGAAGTTGGTCGTGCCAACTTAGTAGATATAGTCACAGATGAATATAATGATTCAAAACAGATAACTGTCTTGATACAAAATGTCATTGATGGTATGCTTTGGGGCATCGAACATGGCAAGTATACCCGTCCTAAAACCTTCTTGGGTGTTGGAGGTCACAAAGTTTTCAGAGACCTAATTTACACCTACCAAATTGTCTTTCCACAAGACTATTCGTATTATAAAAAGAATAAGCTATTTGATTGGCCAAAGATATTCTTTGGGAGTTTCAGTTTTATCCTAAAACCATTAATGAGATTTCCTTCCTTCCGGAAACGATTTTTCGCTCAATCTGGAAAGTTTCTAATACAAATGTTTTCGAAAGTAATCAAAAAAGAAGAAGATGATAAAACAAAGAAATAAAAGAACAAACGATTTGATGTAACTATTTCAAATCGTGTTGGGTTCTCTAATTTTTCTTCTACGCTTAAATTTGATAATCAGTTTAACTGCTATTAATGGTGAAATTAGAAACGTAAAGTACAAATTTAATCCATCTGTGTTTGCACTTGATTTTTTTCCAATGATAATTAATCCATCACTTTCTGCAGTAGTATAAATAACCTCATTTGAAACAAATACTGAGTTCATTACAAGTCCTGATTCTGTATACTGTCCAACTTCAGCGAAAACATTAATGTCAGTTATATTATGTATTACTAGATTCTCATCTGATTCCGACATATAGAGTAGATTATCTGAAATATCTATACTCCTTACTGGGTCACCACCAGAATCCACTCCAAGATCTAGAAGATTTGTAAGATCACTAATATCGAGAGTTTTTAATCCAATATTGCTTGCCATAAAAATAACATCATTATGAATTTCAATATCCCGATACATTATACTTGATGTTAGCCAAGAATTGATTTCCACAGGTGCAGCTGGATTACTTATGTTAAGTATTGTTAGTCCTTGAAAGAGATCTAAACAAAAAAGAATGTCCTCTTTAATGATTAGATCAATTACTGGTAAGTCATCATCTCGATAAATTTCTGTTGGAAGAGCAATATCACTAATATTAAGTATCGATAAGTGCGGATCTCCTATACAAGCAATATCATTTTCTTTATCGACAACACTGATTGCGTTTCCGTTTACAAAGCTACCAATTTGTTGTGGATTAGAGGGATTAGAGACATTAAAAATTATTAATCCATTATTATAATCCGTCACAAAAGCAATATCATTTTCAACATAGACGCAATGCTCAACACCGGTTAATAATTTATGAGATAATGTTGTGGGATTGGCAGAATTACTCACATTTAGAATCCAGAAACCATTACCAGCATCAGCAATGTAAGCTAAATCATTTTCTACTTGCACATCAAAAGCAAAATAACACTCATCAAATTGTCCCATTTTTGTTAAACTTAGTTCCTCACCCATTACTGAATTATTGTTTGATAAAACAAATAGACTACTCAATAAAATAATGAAACTAAGAAATACTGCTTCTTTTATCTTCACCTTAAATAACCACTAGCTTATGATTAAGCAATAATTTCAGTTCAACGATATTTACTGAATCATTTTATCTAATTACTTAAGATATTATAAATATTGGCAGAACTCCAGAATTGATTC
>DAOVHJ010000122.1 GCA_030671945.1 Candidatus Heimdallarchaeota archaeon | reverse complement strand
TTTACTACACAGCAACACCTGTGTTCAATATTTGTTGGGGAATAGATCAACAGAATACGAACATAAAGGAGAATTTGGAACCAGAACGGAAACTACGAGATCTAGCACAATCAGCTAATAATTGGAAAGAATTTTTTTCAGAAACAACTGCATCCTTGATTAATAAGGGAATTAATACACTTAAACAAGTATTACTATGAAATTTCTAAGTTGAATTAATTTTGAAGAAAAAAAAGTATTAGACGTGGAATTTATATTTTCCCACTTTTCTTCAATTTCTCAATATCCTTGAATTACCTTGAAAAATATACCCATTTAAACAATCCAAAATATATTTCTCAAAAACATTATTAAGAAGTTTTATTGTACTAATAATGTCAAATATCTTTGAATTGTATGCTTAAAATAAAAATACTTATCTTAAAACAAAAATAATAAAATGAGGAAAATATCAATAAATTCAAGTTTGGATACATTGTGATAAAGGAAAAAATAACATTCAAACCTCATGGAAGATTTTTACATAAAAGGAATATTGTAGCTTTCTTCACTGTAATTGCTATTTTTGTAGTGTCAATTTTAGTTGTTTATTTGGATAATGACTTACAAGTTGATTTAATTTACTGGTATATAATGGCTGCAATTTTTCCAACTATTCTGGTAGGTTGGATTATTTTTAATGTTCTTTACTATAAATCAATTCAATATAATATTGAAGAACACGAAATAGTTATTCATCGTGGAGTTATCCAGAAAAAAGTGAAAGTTGTCCCATTTCAATCAATAACAAACATTACAATTTCCAGGGACCCAATTGATAGGATCTTCTATATCGGTTCAGTAAAAATTCAAACTGCAGGATATAGTGGGGAAAAAACACCTGAATTAAAGATAGAAGGTATAAAAAATTACAATGATATTTATAATAAAATAATGAGCAGTGTAAAACTCGACAGTAGGATTACTCCACTAAAAGATGAGGAAAAATTACCTGTTGAAGTTTTGTCAACAGATATCATTGAAATTAGAAAGGCAATTCTAAAAGAATTCATAGAAATTAAAGAATTAATAGGGAAACGCAAACACTAAAAATTGGAGTATGATAAAATGTCTAAAGAATTAATGGAATTTGGTCCGGATAAAAAATATCTGCAAAAAAGACAACTCGTTGCTTTTATGTGGTTCTTTTTCACTCTAATAATTGTTTTAGGAACTTTCCTAGGATTATATTTTGGAGGTGATAATAAAACAACAGCTTTAATTGTGTTATTTTCTGTAGGAGGTGTTGTTGTAGTTTGGTACATACTCTGGGTGATATATCTTTCATATTATTATAAATCAATGATTTACCAATTAAAAGAAAATGAAATGATTGTCCGACGTGGAGTTTTTCACAAGATCGAAAAAAATGTGCCTTTCCGTGCAGTTACAAATTTAGCTATTTTTAGAAGTCTATTTGATAGAATGTTTGGAATTGGAACCATACGATTACACACAGCTGGTTATAGTGGAACACCCTTACCTGAAGAAAACATAGAAGGAGTAGTTAATTACCAGGAAGTCTATGATAAGTTAATAGCAAAAATTAGACCATTACAAGCAATGACACCACGTGCTAGTGTAGAAGTTGAAGAGCAAAATTTAGGATTTCAAGAACAATTAAGAGTAAATCAGCAAATTCTAGCAACTTTGCAAGAAATTAAGGAATTGCTAAAACAAGAATAAAAGTAAATACAGGTCTATTATCTTCTATAGATCTGTACTTTATTCCGAAATTCTATGAAGAGATGCAAATGAAGAAATCTAAATGACTAAATTTTTCCAACCCTTTGCATTTTTGCAATTTCATTGAATTTTGCTGGTAAATACTCATCTACAACAAAAGTAAGACTTTTTGATGTCAGTGATTGTTGCTCTGCTTTCTTCTTTAATTGCATAAAGACCTTCAATTCCTCTTGGAGGTATGGTTTCTGATAGCGAGGATCTCTGATAAGTTGTACAGTTCGATTCAAGTCTCCCTTAGTAAAATTGTCTGTAGGTAAATCATAGGTAGTAATATCAGTTGGAGTTAAACCCATCCAAATAGCATCAGGAGTGGTTAAACCGGTTAAATGAGCAGCAGAAGCGCTACCTGAAGCTATGACATTATAGATGTGCATTCCCCAGGGATCTGCGTCTACAAATACATAGACTGGGAGGTTTAGTTCTTCATTCATTCTTCTTATCAATCGTCTTGTTCCTCTTGGTGCTTGACCTGCAAGGTGAACTAATATGGCATTGAATTGCTCATCTGCATCTTCTTCAATCAATCTTTGAAACATACCACCTGATTCTATGCAAATAACTTTATCAGCACCTGTTTTTACGAAATCACTTTTCACCAATGTTGGTCCGATGGTTTGTCCATCTGGATTGAATGCTAAGTTGAGTTCTCGTCTCTGCTTTGTTTTCTTATCTAGAAAAGAGACTATAAGATCACCATAGATAGTACTTCTCGCATCAGGAAAGATGTTGAAATCCTCTCTAGCCATTCCGATTATTGCTTCAACATCAGTAATTGCTTTATCAGATTCCGATTGATCACCAAACATTTTAGCCATAGCTGATTCAGAGGAATAATAGAGGTCTCTCAAGGTGCTTGTTCTACCAGGTTGCAAAAGATCCCTAGCAGCAAAAGAAGCAACAAACATTGTTTGCAAGAATGGTTTGAGATGTCGAACATTTCCTGCTGACCTTCTTACCCTTTTCTTACCAACAGAATATTGTCTTGTTTTTAAATCGTAGAAAATGTTAGAACTTGCACGCAGAGGCATTTCAAAATCAGGATACTTTCCTTCTTCTAATTGTCCGTAGACATCTTTCCCAAGCGCTACGAGTTTCTTGAATGCCTTATCTTTGACTTTGTCTGCATGAGTTTTTTCTCTAGTTTCTTTAGACATTTCTTCACCTTCTAAGACTATTAGTCATCTCCTTTCTTAACACTCTTTACAAAATCTGTGGGAGGAACTTGTTTTTTACCACTTAGCTTAGTTGCAAATTGAGCGATGTAAGGCAAGTACTTTTCAAAGATGCTTGCTCGTTTTGCAGATCGCTCTTCTCGCTCGATTCGAGAAAGGTAGACTCGCATCTTTCTAGCACAAACTTGCATTGCTAATTTCATTTCACGTTCTAACTCTGGCCGATCTGAAATTGATTCCTTACCAGCAGTTCGATACGGAACTTTTGTGGAAGCGATATGAGTGATTATTGCTAGGTTCCCATTTTGAGGAACTTTATACATCCGCCAATTAAATGAACGAATTACTTTTGCAGCAACATCAGCATATTGGTCGTAAAGCAATGGAATTCGATTAGCAAAACGAAATAGTGTAGGTTCTGACGATGATTCAATTTTATTGCCACCATATGCCATTGCCACTTCAACTACAAATGGATGCCCTGAGTATGCTTGAGGTTTTCTAGTTATTGAAGCAATAAATTTCGGTTCTAGTTCTTTCTTTATTCCAGCTTCTAGAACAGCTTCCCCAATGGGTGATAAGCACTTCGTTTCAGGTGAAAGAAAATCTTCAAAGGAATTCATTCCTTGCACACATCTTACGATTTCATCATGATCAAGTTGACTAGGGACTTTATCCGGGTTTATGTTTACATACTTCAGGAAATTTTTTGCTGTGATATCACCAACTCGCTGGAAATTGCTAGTGAGGAAATTCTTCATAGATTTCTGCCTTGCCACTCTAATCAATCGCAGCATTTTTTCTGTATCAATTCCTCTAGGATGAGGTAAAACGGCTTTTCCTAGCTTCGGCACTTCATCTACAACTTTGTTGAATTTGTAGAGAATACCGTAGGCATCGATAAAAGTGATATTTGCATATGGAGCAACCATTGCTGTTGATTCAATGTAATTCAATATTTTAGGATGAGCTCTTCCATAGTCTCCTTCAATATTTACTTCAACAGCTACTCCATGCCACTTCTTCTTGTTTGGGAGTTGATTATGATAACGAATTATTGGCTCATTTCTCTGGATATCGATCATTAAGTGGTATTCATCTATTACCTCACTTCCTCTTGTGCAACTAAGGACACGTGTTGGAAGATTCGTTGTGATTTGTGAATATAGAACAGTCATAGATGCCCCTAGACCAAAATGCCCACGAGATTGACGTTCAACATATTTCCCACCAAAAAGAAGTTTGGCCAAGGCTTTTGGTACCTTACTTCCAGGTATTCCAATACCATTATCAGAGATGAAAATAGTATACACGTCTTCTGACTTTTCTTTGATCGATACGAATATATCCGGATTGATTCCACCGATTTCCGCCCCATCAAAAGAGTTCTCAATTATCTCTCTGAAGGCGGTATACAGACTTTTTGTTGGGGAATCAAAACCAGCTAGCTCTCTATTACGATAAAAAAAATCAGCTGGAGAAAGTTGCTTAAATTCGACCTTACTCAATGGTTACCACTCTATTTATTGCGCTCTAGTCAATTATTTCATTCATCTAATTATAATTTTTTGCCATAAAAAATGTGGAGAGGTGAGATTAAGCATTTTCCAGAGTTTTATATTAATAGAATATAGATTAAAAAATCACTTTACATAGTATTTTTGAGGAAAATAAGCGAAGAGTTGTATCCTCCAAAAGAATTTCAAATTGATATAGAAGATCTATCATATGATTAAGTAATTACAATATTTCGGTGACTGTAACATCGATGCCGAATTCTTTGAGACGATCGAAAAACATCACTTCCACATCTTTTTCTTTGACATTTCTTACAAAATTAATGTTTAATTCATCTAAGTAAGTTAGCATAGCACAACTGGATTTGAAATAATGATGAGTCATTGGGAGGAGTTGTATATCTTCCACTTCATCACTCAGTTGAATTGGCATGGATGTTCTACCCATATTAGTTAGAAATGCTGAGAAAAGTGCCTCAGCTGCTCTTCTGTATATAGGTTTTACAAGTAACAATTTCAAGAAATAAGGAGTTGCATGCAAAGCAGGATTAGCTGCTAGTGCAACAAAATTCGATATCTGCTGAACTTGTGATTTCTCTGTTAGGTTTAGATACTTGTAATGATGAACTCGTTCGATTATTTCTTCAAAAGTGAATTTCCCAAGACGAGGGTCAATACCGGGATAAATAAAGGTTGTAAAATTCCTCATGGTTTTCGATGGAATGATATTTCTAGCATTTATTGGTAACATAATCCTTATTGGTCTTTTAAGGCGTCTCAATTTTCTACGTGGGAGACTATAGAGGATTTTTTGTAGAACCTCAATATAAACAGCAGTTAGAAATTCTGTTAAGGTAACTTTCCATTCTTTAGCAACTTGAAGAACATCATTTACATCCATTTTACCATTTATTACATGAGAAACTCCAGTTTTCACACGAGCAAAAGGAAGATGAAAGGCGGGAAAAATTCTACCTACACTAGGTATACCTATCTTGAAGTTCTTGCGATAAGAATACTCGAACTCTTCTGGAGGAGGTGTTTGGTCAGCTCTGAAAACATCACCCCAGTCATCAATGACGTGACCTTGAAGTCTTAGATATTCTGCAACAAGAGCTTTCAGAAAAATTAGAGCAGCAAAACCATCTGCCAAGCTGTGATTAAATTCAACCATAATTTGATTATAACTGGCAATTATTCGAAATGGAAAAACAGTAGTTGATTTAATTGGAATGTGTTGACATGGGTAATCAGGTTCTTTGATTACTTTCGGTTTATCTGTAGTGGTTTTCCATTTGTACCATAAAAATCCTCGAGAAAATTTAACTTGATAATAGGGGAATCGAGGCATTATATTGTCCAGTGCCTGTTGTAAACCATCAACTTTAACTAGATCTTTCATAGTAGCCCAGAAACGATAGACACAAGGAATTTTTGGTGAAGAAGCTAAAGAGAACAATGTACCAGCAGTATCTACTCGATATTTTTCTTTTATCGGTGATTCCTCCTCAGGATTTGTTGAAGAGGTTTTTTGTTCTTCTTTTTTAGGATTCTTATCCACTAAATTTCACCACAAATAAATGAATGACTCTACATAAAGCGAATAATTAATGTTGTTACATCCATCTAATATTTGCTAAGAGAAGAGTATTTGCACTTTATTTCAGAATGAAAGAACTATTTGAACTTTTATTTATCTGTCAAATATTCTTTTAGACCAACCACCCAGCGTTCCACACGTTTTAGAGCCAAGTCTTTGTCTCCTTTCAGTGGATCTTTGAATCCAATATCTCCTATGAAATCATTTCTCCTCAAACGTTTTTTCATTCGTCGAGAAACTCTCCCAGCTTTTACTGTGAAACAATAGAAGAAGGCAATATTTTTACCTTTTATCTCTTCGATTCGAAAGAACGATCGTAAGGCGGGAGCATAAGTCCCGGACCAAACAGGTGTCCCTATAATGATTAGATCATAATCTTGGGGTTTTATATCATAAGGTTTCAATAATGGTTCAGTTTTCATAAGAACTTGCTTTTCGCCCAAGTAATGTTTCATATAGTCCTTTGATTTCACTTCTTTCGCTATAGTTAATTCTAAGACGTCTGCTTCCATTTCTTTGGCGATTGCATTACCAATAAACTTTGTATCCCCTTCAAAGGAATAATAAACAACTAATGTTTTCACAGATCTTTCAACTCAATTGAATAACTTTCCACTATGTCTTTTATACTTCTCGTTCACAAATTTAAGAATACTGTATTGTTTTAATTAGAAAATATGAAAGTAACTGGCAAAGATTTTAATGTAGGAAACTGGTAAATTCTCTTTATCACAACAATTGCTAGGTGGATGTTTTGGTCTCGGAGAATTTTGATTTAGTTGTCATCGGTGCAGGAACAGCAGGTTGTTTAGCCGCGTATGCAGCAGCTAAGGAAGGATTAAGTAAGATTGCCTTGGTTGATCGGAAACCTCAGAAATTAATCGGTAAGAAGATCTGTGGAGATGGTATTGGTACTAAGCACTTAGATTTCTTGCAAGAACTTGGTTTTCCAATTAAAGAAAATAATATTCTTGCAAATATCGTTAAAACTGCTCATATAATTTCTCCGGATAAGAAGAAGGATTATGCTTTACCAGTTCAAGGACAACTAGCAATCATTAATCGACACCAATTCGGGCAAATTCTACTAGAGGAAACATTAAATCAGGGTGTCAAATTATTTGAAAATACTACTTTTAAAACTATGAAAAGGGAATCGAATAAACTCCAAATACAATTAATTAAAGACGGATCAGAAGCAATCACAGTATCAACTCCTTTAATCATTGATGGTTCAGGGATTAATTCC
>DAOVHJ010000285.1 GCA_030671945.1 Candidatus Heimdallarchaeota archaeon | reverse complement strand
TCAGCGAGAGTCATACCTGTATAGACACTTGCTTCTCTAGCAGCTACTGGCATATTGCTAGTGTTTGCAATAAGAATTGTACGATTCATAAGAGGTTCGCCAGTATTTGGATCAATTAATTTTGGGAAGTCTTCAAGGACATTTGTCATTTCATTTCCTCTTTCACCACAACCAATATAGACAACGATCTGTGCATCAGACCATTTAGCTAATTGGTGTTGTGAAACTGTTTTCCCTGTACCAAAACCACCGGGAATTGCGCTTGTCCCCCCTTTAGCAATGGGGAAGAATGTATCGAAAATTCTTTGACCGGTTAACAAGGGAATGGTAGGTTCTAATCGTTCTTTTATTGGACGACCAAATCTTACTGGCCATTTCTGTAACATAGGAACATCAATTTGATCACCATTATTCTTTACTTTACATATAGGATCAAGAACATTATATTCACCAGCTTTAACAACACTGGTCAAAGTTCCTTGTACACCAGGTGGAATCATTACTTTGTGAACTACAACAGGACCTTCTTGAACTGTTCCGATAAAATCTCCTGTTGATACTTTTGTTCCTTTTTCTATAGTTGGTTTGAAAGACCATTTCTTGTCATATTCTAGAGGAAAGGCTACGACACCTCTTCTGATGAAATCATCTTTAGTTTTTTCAAGAATCAAGGGTAAGGGGCGCTGAATTCCATCATAGATTTGTCCAATTAAACCCGGTGCTAATTCTGCACTAAGTCCTGCACCAGTACCCGTTACTGTTTCATTTGGTAACAAGCCATCTGTTTCCTCATAAACTTGGATTGTGCAGACTTCTCCTTGAATTCTGATTATTTCACCGATAAGTCCTTCATCACCTACTTTGCAGACCTCATACATTGAGCTCCCAAGCATGCCATCTGCTTCTACTACCGGTCCGGAAATCCTCTTAATTTTCCCGATTCTTATCTTTGACACAATTTTAACCTCTTAAGTATGCTTTGAATATCCAAACTAAATTCTTATACAGACTTTCTTCAACTATTAGTTACATAAAAAAGCTTCGACTATTGGATAAAATAAAAATAAGGAAAGAGTTCTGAAAATGAACATTTTCCAATCTCTTTTTTAATACTTCTAATCAAATTAGCTGGTTTTGAAGAATTCAGAGAAAACATCATCCTCTTCTTCTCCTTCTGCGCCTTCTTTTGCTGGTTTGTCTTCCATAGTAAGCTCTTCTTCAGGTTCCTCTCCAGCTGCACTTTCAATTACTTTACAGAAATCGGAATGCAATTTAATTGGAATAGGAATTTGTGAATCTAAAAGCTCAACAGTAACCTCTTCTCGTCCAACATCGATTCGATTGATCTTTGCACGACTACCTTTGAAGGGTCCACTAATAATTTCGATTATATCATTAACATGTAATCCTTCGATGGTTGGTTTAGGAACTAGGAAACTTTCTAATTCGGTAATTTCTACTTCACCAACAACTCTGCTTCTTACATGTGGGATACCGATAATTGCTTGATCAATGCTTTCTATTGTGTTGGATTCAATAAAGATGTAACCACGCAAAGCTTCTGGGATAAGTAGAGACCAAACACCAATTTTCTTGTTCTTGATTTTTTCTCTTATGTGTTTGGCTATAGCTTTTTCCTGACCTATAGTTGCCCGTAAAGTCCAAATAGTCATGTTTTATTCTTCCTATCAATTTCAACCGCAGTAGTTTGACCTATTAAACTTTTTCTAGAACTTCCTAAAAACCATTTTGGCAAAGCATCTATTCGACGCTTCAACAAGGGTATTAATAATATATCAATAAGGAAATTGTAAGCAAATAACTCACAGAATGGTTGTATCCTAGTTTTAGCTAACCAGTTGCTTGTGGGAGAAGTACTGTAAACAAAATGTGAATTACGTAACCAACTAAACCTATGACCAATATACCGAGTGCGGTAATACGAACAGTTAACCATATTTCTTTTCGATCTGGTCTTTTACTGTGAATTAATAATCTTCTGCTTCTTGTAAAGAATTCACCAATATTCATGAGTTTCTTCTCCAGGTTATGCTTACTTGATTCTGATTGAGTTTAATCAAACAGTTAATCTGAAAAGAAGTAAATTACTTTAAAATCTTTTGTCATTATCTGAGATTAGCTCTTCTTGATTCGCTGGTCATTAAGAACCATTTTTTATATATAGACTGACCATACCACTTACTCTTAATCAGTTAATTCAAGAGAGTTAAGAATAATTAAATATTCAACGGGAATTGAATGCAAGGAGCAAAACTTAATGTCTGTATCAATCGAAGAGAAAAATGGAATCGCCAATATAGAAGAAAAACCATCAATTGTTGAAGTTTTGAAGAATAAAGCTTTTATGGTTTTATTTGGAGCACAATTCATTGAAAATATTGGTCGAGCTATTTCTGGTCTTGCTCTGGAATTTCTAGTTTGGGATTTGACCAAAAGCCCATTCATGATGGGAATTCTCGCGATAATTTGGTTACTACCTTTTGTAATTATTACTCCATTAGCTGGTGTTTATACAGACAGATTTGATCAACGAAAAATTATGTTTTGGTCCAATATTCTGAGTGCTCTTGCTTCGCTAGGTTACCTTATTGTATATCTTCTAAAAGATTCTATTTTGGTTCTTGTTACTATTAATAATTTCAATTATTACAGTGTAAGATATATTCTATTATTTCTCTTCATCTTATGTTTCCTAAACTCATCCTCAGCAGCATTCTTCTTCCCGGCAAGAAGTGCTTATACAAGATTAATTGTGAAGAAAAAGAATCTTCTAATAGCGAATTCGATTGGTTCTACTGTTTTCCAAGTCGCAACTATTGTAGGGTTTGTGCTTGCAGGAGTACTCGCAGCTATTAGTTATAGGTTAAGTTTTATTTTCGATACAACTACATTCATAGTTTCAGGCATGCTAATACTGCTTATTTTTAGAGTAGGGAAAAAGCCACCCGAAGTTGTGCGAGAAAAATCAAAATCAATCAGACAAGAATTTAGAAGCATTTATGATGATATGAAAGTTGGTTTCCGAAGCATAAGAGAACAACCAAAAATTTCCTATATGTTGATTATCTTTTCAGGATTAACGTTCGCTTTTGGAGCGATAAATGTTCTATTTATTGTGATACTTAGAGGTGAAATGAATCTAAGCTCTACATGGTATGGTGCTCTGCAAGGACTAATGGGAGCTACGGGAATCATTGCAGCCATTATATTAATGAGCTTTGGAAAGCTTAAGCGAAAAATCTTATTGATAAATCTAGGATTTCTTGGAGCTACAATAGGTATGTATGTCTTTGCGGTTTCAAGAAATGTTTGGGTAATTGCTACAGTATTAGGAACATATGGAGTGCTAAGTGTTTTGATTAATGTTCCATCTTCAACCTTAATACAAGAAAAGGTTCCATATGAGAAACAAGGACGGGTGTTTGGATTTCAACAACTTGCACAAGGTATAGCACAACTTGTTGGTATGGGTATCGTCTCATTAATTGCAGAATACGTTTTACCTATGTATGTTCTTCTTGTAAGTTCCGGATTACTATCAATCTTAATTATTAGTGGAATCATTTATTCGGCAAAGAAAGGTCTAATGATTGATGATTATGCTGATAGTGAAGCTAATGGTAAGAAGAAACCTCTTTCCTTGGATGAAATGGATATTCAAAAAGATCCAAAGATTACCGCAAACATTTCTGTTCCAGACGCTTCAAAACCCATTGAAGCAAAAAATCCAGATTAATAGAGAAAAAAAGCTAAAGATAGAAGAGGAGGAGTTATCTACTCCACTTCTAGTTATTATTCAAACGTTTCAAGAC
>DAOVHJ010000249.1 GCA_030671945.1 Candidatus Heimdallarchaeota archaeon | reverse complement strand
TATCGTAGGACATACTGGCGCAGGTAAAACTACTATTGCTTCCTTATTGATGCGTTTTTATGATATAAAGGACGGATCAATCAAAATCGATGGTATTGATATTCGTGCCTATGATATACAACATCTTCGTTCACAAATTGGTTTAGTTAGTCAAGATGTTTTTCTTTTTAGTGGAACTGTTCTTGATAATATTAGATTTGGTAGACCAGACGCTACCATTGAAGAAGTCAATGAAGTCCTTGATATTGTAGCTGCTCAAGAATTCATAGATGCTTTACCAGAAGGTTTGGAAACTGAGCTTGGTGAACGTGGGAAAGGTCTTTCAGCAGGTCAAAGACAAATGATATCATTTGCTCGAACACTGCTAACTGATCCAAAAATATTGATTTTAGATGAAGCTACAGCTGCGGTTGATGCTTACACCGAATCAAAGATTCAAGAAGCTCTTGATAAACTTCTTGCTAATAGAACCTCTATTGTTATCGCTCATCGTTTAACTACTATTCAGAACTCTGATAGGATACTTGTTCTAGACAATGGTGAACTTGTTGAAGAAGGCGACCATGACGCTTTAATGAAAAAAGGTGGATTATACTCAGAACTCTATGAAACATACTTTAAACACCAATCTGCTGAATGGATTTCAGAAATTAGTGAAGTGTTTTCTGACTAAAAATAAAGAATCTTCTTAAATAAACAAAATAAATTAATTCTTATGAAGGAACGTTCTAAGAAACCAAAGACTGCTTTTGTCTTTTCTGGTGGGGCAAGTTTGGGAGCAGTTGAATGTGGTGCCCTAAAAGCTATTGTGGAGCATGGCATTCAAGCTGACATGGTTTTAGGGACATCAGTAGGTAGCTTGAATGGTGCAATGTATGCTTATAACCCAACAATAGAGGGAGTAAAAGCAATTGAAGATGTTTGGCTCAACATTAAGGTGTGGGATGTTTTCTCACTTTCGCCAATTACACCAATATTAAGCATCACTACTTTTGGTTTAAATTTGATTTCCCCAAAGAATATCCGTAAACTTATTGCTGAAAATATGAAATTCACTCGTATAGAAGAAACAAAATTGCCTTTGTATATAATTGGCACTGATATTAAACGTGGACAAGAAGTTGTTTTCAATAAAGGCTTAGCCCTAGAAGCTTTAATGTGTAGTGTGGCAATTCCAGGTGTATTTCCTCCTCTACGTATGCACGACTATACTATGGTCGATGGTGGTATGGTAAATAATTCACCCATTTCTACTGCTGTTCGATTAGGCGCAGAACGTGTTGTTGTTTTCCCAATTGGTGTTCCTTCAGCAGATCAAGAACCAAGGACTGTTGCTGAAGTACTTATACGTGCCTTCATTTTTCTTCTCAATCGCCAGTTAGCCACTGACATTCAACTCTATAAGGATAAGGTTGAATTAATAGTAATTCCTCCACCCGAGAGAATTGATGTTGGACCACATGATTTCTCCAAATCAAAACAATTAATTGAAGAATCATATGCGAAAGCCAAAGAATGGTTAGAAAATGATGGGTTTTCACCAAATGCTGATACAAATCTTCATCCTTGTGATGTTCACACACCACCCGTCAATCTAATGGAAGTAATAACTCCTGAACCAGAAGCAAAAGCAACTACTCGAATGAAAGAAGGCTTTAAGCATTCAACTAAGGGTGTACTAAAAAGTATAGATGCTACTGTTGGTGAAATCTCTGCCGATTTGTCTAAAGCAGCTGATGATATTAAGAAAAAAATCTTCAAAAAAGATAAGAAAAAAGAATTATCAGAGAAAAAGGATTAATTTCACATAACAAAGTTCTCTTTATTTTTTGTAAAGCTATTTATATTCATTGCACTAATTTAACTTGAGGTTGCTGTTATAACGAGGGTATCCAATGGATCATTCAGAGTTAATTCATAAGATCGCTCTAAGTAGTGACAACAAGGAATTAGGCAAGATTTTTCGTTTTGATGATTTACTTGGAAAAACAGCAAAGAAACTGAAACCACATGTAATTATTCGGGTTGTCAGGATGTTCAAAAATGATATTAGTATTGCTCTTGATATGGAGTTTTTTATTAAAACTGAGGAAAGATTTGTTTGGTTCGATATTACCAGGAAGGAATTTAATCAGATTGAAAAGATTCAACGACGAATTAGAAATAAAGGCGAAAATAAGCCTGAACATATTCCGGAAACACTTTTCCTAGGTAGTAGAGGTGGTTATGGCTATCATAGAACTAAAAATAGAAGAAAATAGTCGTAGATAATTGTTCAATATATCTAAGTAAAATATCAAAATTTTATGCTTTTTAAGTAACATTTATTGGAACTTTTTAA
Organism: Candidatus Heimdallarchaeota archaeon; assembly: GCA_030671945.1. Classification (GTDB taxonomy): domain Archaea; phylum Asgardarchaeota; class Heimdallarchaeia; order JABLTI01; family JABLTI01; genus JABLTI01. Next base: position 2,072 of record DAOVHJ010000249.1, on the reverse strand, counting down.
TATCCATCTTTTTCTTCTTCAATTAGAAACTGCAAAAGTGATTAATAATGAACGCTGAACCAAGAAAACACTATGATAATATGGGAATGGCTTATATTAGAAAGAGCAAACAAAACCTCCACAATGTCTACTACAATAATCCAGCGATTATCTCATTAGCTGGAGAAGTAAAAAGCAAAGAGGTTTTTGAGGTAGGGTGTGGTGGTGGTTCACTAACAGAATGGTTAGTAAATAATGGTGCTTCAGTTGTTGCTTGTGACGTTAGTGAACAAATGGTAAGGTATACTAAGAAAAAATTGGGTTCAAAAGCTAAAGTTTTGATCGCAGATATCTCGGAACCTTTGGATTTTCTTGAAGATAACTCTGTTGATATGATTATTGCTTCTCTTGTTCTTCATTACATAAGTAATTGGTTGCCAGTGTTCAGTGAATTTAATCGAATTCTCAAAAAGGATGGCTCAATTGTGATTTCCGTCCATCATCCTCATGCTGACTGGAAATGGTTTAATAAAACCAATTATTTCAAGAAAGAACTTTATGAAGACTCATGGACAATTGATGGGAAAAAATATCCAGTAAATTTCTACCATAGAACACTAGCTAATATGTTTGCAATTTTCAGAAAAAATGGTTTCTTTGTGGATATTTTACTTGAACCGTTTCCAATACCAGAAGCAAAAGAAGTTGATGCTCGCAGCTATGAGACACTTTTATCAAATCCTCATTTCTTGTTTCTTCGACTAAAAAAAGAAGGTTGAAAAGCATCGATAACTAGTATTGATGCTCTTTATCCACAAGATTAATGGGAGTTTTTCCTTCAGCAATTCGTTGAATATTCTCAGCAATTATCTCTATAGCTCTATCTGAATGTTTTGTTCGTTCAACAAACCCTGCGTTGTGAGGAGTAGCGATTACATTTGGTAATTCCCAAATTGGATATCTAGAAGGCTTGTCTAATTCTGGTCCCCATTTAGGATCCCACCAATGAGGTATCCACCAAACATCAAGTGCAGCACCAGCAATCCATTCTTCTTTCACAGCACGATACAATGGTTCTTCTTGTATTATAGCTGCTCTTGCAACATTTACTAGATAAGCTGTTGGTTTCATTAATTTTAATTCATGTTCTCCAATCATACCTCGAGTAGCAGGAGTAAGTGGAACAATAACTATAACAAAATCACTTTCTTTCATAACATAATCTAGGTCATCTGGTCCACCCAAGAATTCAAGGGCCAATTCTTCCTTTAGTTTCTCTGAAGGTTTTCTTTTAATTCCGAGAATCTTCATTTCAAATGCTTGTAAGCGTTTGGCTACTTCTAAACCAATGCTTCCCAATCCAATAATTCCAACTTTTTTCCCTCGAAGTTCTGTTCCTCTAACAACAACTCTATCAGGAAATGAACTGTTTTTTTGAGGTATTTTCTTTGCTAATGAAATCATTAAGGCAATAGTTCCTTCAGCTAAAGGAACTGGATTAGCTCCAGAAGTATTCGCAACAATGATATCCTCTCTTATTGCATCAAAAGGTATAGCATCAACACCCGCACCTGTCTTTTGAATAAGCTTCAACTTTTTACCTTTTCTTGCTGCTTCTGCAGATAATCGAGTACAAACTACAATCTCAACATCCTGTATGAGTTCTTCAATTTCCTTATCGGTTCCTTCTTTCGGAACAATCAATTCAATATCTTCTGGCATTGAATCCTTCTGCTTTTCCAACCATTCAGCTAAAGTTGGTCGTACAACTAGTACCTTAATTCTTGTCACCTTCTTCTCTCTTACAGAAAGGTAATGCCCCTTTCGATGTGTGGTTTTCTTCACACGCATCACAATTTCCATGTCTTTCACAATCAACTTTCGGGCAAGTACATTCTTTATCGGTCATGATTCTCACTTCTACCTTGATACAATCAAATAATACCGACATTTTATATTTGTTTGGTTTCAGAAAAAAAACATAATACTTGCCTTAGTGCTTGTTTCAAGGAATAATAAACTATGAAAGGTAAAATCTGCATTGTAACTGGCGCAAATTCTGGTTTAGGAAAAGAAACTGCTAAACAACTTGC
>DAOVHJ010000149.1 GCA_030671945.1 Candidatus Heimdallarchaeota archaeon | reverse complement strand
TACTTTCTTCCTTCTCTTTGGTATACCATTCGTTTTAAGCGGAATAATAGATATTGGAATTCCAATAGCAATGGATATTACGATTGTTATGGGTGGTATTTTCATCATGTCTGTTGCACTGAGCATGATGATTTCAGATGATAATAAATTTGATTTATTAGAAGGAATTGTAATTACGATTCTGTCTATTGTGAGTTTACTTGCACTAGCATTGATCGGAGGAATCACAACGCAAAGTGAATCTACGTCGACAGCTATACAACTCGCTCAAATTGCACAATTACTTTAAAAAAGGAAAAATAGGCCACATAAAGTTGTGGCTATAACTTTATTTCAGAATAATTCTTCTGTTACGGTTTCAATGTCGTAGATGATTTTGCCATCGATGAGGACTTTTTGAACCTTAGAATGAACAAGAAGTGGATCTCCATTCCACAAAGCAATATCAGCATCTTTTCCTGCTTCTATAGAACCAATTCTGTCATCTAAACCTAAGATCTTAGCTCCATTAATAGTTATAATTTCATAAGCTCCTTGCTTGGACAATCCTTCACGATGAGCAATTGCTGCATATACAGTTTGTTCTTGTAATGGAACGACAGGATGATCAGAAGTTAGAGCAACGAGAACACCCTTCTTATTTAGAATACCGTATGTTTTCCAAGTCATATCTTTGAGTTCAATCTTTGTTCTAAATCCAAAAGTTGGACCTACAATTGCTGGAATTTTATTTTCTGCGAGAAAATCAGCAATTTTGTGCCCATAAGTACAATGTTCAATTGTGACGTTGACATCGAATTCCTTTGCAAGTCGAACCGCTGAAATAATATCATTGTCTTGATGAGCATGTGCTCTGAGTGGGATTTCTTTTTTGAAGACAGGAACCATTGCATCATATTTAATATTCTTATCCGGGATTGTGGGTTCTACAGGTTTCTTAAGATCTTTATCTTTGTCTTCTTTTTTCTTCTTTTCATACTCTTTCGAGTCTTCTTTGTATTGCTTGAGCTTCTTCTTGTATTCATCCCATTTGTTCATATAATTTTGAGTTTCCATCATAAGTTGACGGAAAACACCAAGATTGCCCATTCGAGTTGAGGGAGTTCTTTGCATTCCACCATATACTCTTTTTGGATTCTCACCAAATGCACATTTCATGCCTGCAACTTCTTGAATTACCATGTCATCGACAATTCTCCCATGAGTTTTAATGGTGGTCATTTGTCCCCCAACAACATTCCCACTGCCAGGAGCAATACAAACACAAGTAACACCACTACCAATTGCTCGTTTCATGCCTTTTTCAACTGGATTTATAGCGTCTAAAACACGAACATGAGGAGTAATCGGATCAGTACATTCATTGCCATCTTGGAGACCAAGACCAACCTCTTCTTCAAAAACGGCTGCATGGCAATGCACATCAATTATTCCTGGAAAAGCAACCCATTTCTTTGCATCAATAATTTCTGCATCTTTGGGTACATCGAAACCTTTTCCGACCTTCTTTATCTTTCCTTTATCATCAATCAAAATATGCCCATTTTCAATGGGATCTTTTGTGACTGGAATTATCTTACCACATAAAATAGCTTTCATAGGTAATCACGTAAAATTTCTTTATCATCAAGCTAATTAAGCGTTTTGCACGGTTCAATTATTATTAAATAATAAAAAATGGTTGAAAGAAAAATAAAAGGAGAGGAGAGCAAATCAGCTCTAAAATAACTCTTCTCCATCTGCAATATCAAAAACTAAATTACCGTCAATAAACACTTTCTCAACTTTTGTTCGAGCGTCTAATGGATCACCACTAAGCAAGAGAATATCTGCATCCTTCCCTACTTCCAAGGATCCAATTCTATCCTCAAGACCTAAGATTTTAGCGCCATTAATAGTTAAAACTTCAAATGTTCCTTGTCGTGATAATCCTTCTCTATGAGCCAATATACCATAGATGAATTGGTATTGACAATGAGTTACTGGATGATCAGATGTTAGTGCTACCAAAATTCCCGCCTTATTCAGTATACCAATAGTTTTCCAAGTTTTCTTCCTTGTTTCAATTTTAGATTTATAAGACATTGTTGGTCCTACAACAGCTGGAATTTTATTCTTAACCAAGAAATCAAGAATTAAATGGCCTTCACTACAATGATCAATGACAATATTTACATCAAACTCTTTTGCTAATCTAACAGCTGAGACAATATCATTTGCTTGATGAGCGTGAGCTCGTAATGGTATTTTCTTTTCAAAAACTGGGATCATTGCTTCATATTTGATGTTCTTATCCGGTTTTGTTGGTTCTTCTGGTCTTTTCAAATCCTTATTCTTCTCATCTTTTTTCTTTTCATTATAACTCTTCAAATCTTCTTTGTACTGCTTCAGTTTCTTCTGGTATTCTTCTAATTTAGTAATGTAGTTTTTTGTTTCAAACATTAACTGTCTGAACAATCCAAGACTGCCCATTCGAGTTAAAGGCATAGCATTTCTACTGCCATACAATCTCTTCGGATTTTCACCAAATGCACACTTCATACCGGAGTTTTCTTGGATAATTATATCATCAACAATTTTTCCAGCAGCTTTAATAGTAGTTAATTGTCCCCCAACGACATTCCCACTTCCAGGAGCAACGCCAATTGTGGTTATTCCTCCAGCGACAGCTCTTCGTAATCCTTTATCAGCGGGATTGATAGCATCTAAAACTCTTACATGAGGAGTTATCGGATCTGTTCCCTCATTACCATCTTGCAAACCCATTCCTATACCTTCTTCAAAAACAGTCGCGTGGCAATGACTATCTACTATACCTGGAAACGCAATTGAGTTGCTTGCATCAATGATTTCCGCGTCTTTTGGAACATTCTTGCCTGAACCAATTTTTGTAATTTTCCCTTTGTCATCTATTAGAATAAAACCTTCTTTGATCGGTTCTTTTGTCACCGGAATTATTTCTTCACAAATTATTGCTTTCATTTTTGTTTTCTCTCATTTCTTTTTTCTCTTGAAACCAAATTGTTCAATTATGGTTTCCACATTATATCCTTTTTATAATTCTCTATCTCTTCTTTCTGTCTTTTTTTGTCCCACATTAGAAGTTTACCCATTTCTACTGCAACAGTTTCTACACAATCTAATGCTTGATTATCAATTAATTGTAATTGAGTTCTTCTAAGTAAGAAATCACTAAGTGTATGACACATCTCATTCTCAACGATATAGATAATTTCTGCTAAAATATGAGGACGATTTTCTGCTATTCTTTCCTTTAATTTGTTATTTTTATCTATTAAATTGAAAATAATTGTATGAGCTGTACCGTAAGTATGAACGATATGATCCACTACTTCGAAATCCAGCTCATATTTCTTTATCAAAGGAGGAACATGTTTTCTCAAATAATCAATCATGTTAGTTATTCCTACTCCACCGTGTAGTTGACTCTCCTCTGTTTTGCACGGATAATCCTTTTTGTTTAACTCGAGAACTTTGACACATTTATCAACAGCTTTCTCAGCCATATGTCGAAAGATAGTGTATTTCCCTCCAGTGATAGTTAGAAGATTCGGTCTTGTCTCAAAGATCTCAAACCATCTTGAGGTATCTGTCTCTGATTTTGCCTTTGGAGAAAGAATGAGTGGTCGTAAACCAGAGTAAGCACTAATTACATCATCCTTTGTTATACTCCCAGGGAAATCATTATTCACAGCTGATACTACATAATCAATATCCTCCTGTGTTACAGGAACATGGTCGAATTTGTCTTGGTAATCGGTATCTGTTGTTCCGATCAATGAATATTTTCTTCTGAAAGGAATCACAAACATCCCTCTCTTGTCATCAGCTGTTATAACGACTACAGTATTACTATCAAAAATTTTCTTGGTGATAATATGAATTCCTTTTGTTATTCTCAGAAGTTTCGATTCATCTCCTAGTTTTCTTATAACTTGATCTGTCCATGGACCAGTTGTATTTATCACGACTTTCGCTTTTATTGTGATTTTCTCTTCTGAGAAAGAATCGATGGCATTCACTCCTTTCACTACTTCTCCGAGTTCAGAATCAGTTTCAGTTATGAATGACTCAGCTTTAACATGATTTACTGCTATAGCTCCATACTCTCGAGCAGAAAGAATGTTTTCGAGGGTAACTCGAGCATCATCCATGATTCCATCCCAGTAAAACAATGAACGTTTCAAGGTATCACTTCTAAGATTTGGAATTTTTTCTAACGTTTGATCTTTTGAAAGAAAAGCAGCTTTGTCTGTGTTTTTGAATTTTGATAAAATATCATATACTGTACCAGCGAAAAGGAGTTTTGCAAAAGTATTTTTTCCCTTCTTGTAAACAGGAATCAAAAATGGTATTGGTTCTGTTATATGAGGAAGAGCTCGAAACATCCACATTCTCTCTCGAGAAGCATGTCCGACTAGCTTGAATTCTCCATAAGCTAAGTATCGAATCCCTGCATGAACTAGTTTTGATGATCCACTACTCGTTCCTGCTCCAAAATCCTCTTTATCAATAATTGCTACTTTCAAACCTCGCATTGCAGCATCCCAAGCAATACTAGCGCCCGTTATTCCTGCACCTACAATGAGGATATCAAATTCATGTTTAGCTAAAAGCTCTAAATCCTTTTTCCTCTGTTCGATAGCAATAGAAGTCATGTTAAACAAAAAAAACATACCTTAGTTTTTTTAAGAGTTTTTCCTAGAGAATTAGAAACAACTTAAATGTTATCTAGCTCATTAAAATATACGGAAACTAGCAATTTTGGCAAAATAATTTAATATAACATTAAAATATAGGAACTAGGTTTGGCAAAATAGCTTAATTCTTAAAATTGGGCAGCTCATTGAACTTGACAAAAGATAAGAAAACAACCCTCCAATTTTAAGAGAGTTTGAAGAAGAACTGAAACGCTAATAGTTTTTTGCTAACAGGAGAAAGAAAATGACTGAAGAAATATCAAATAAAGACTTAAAAGAAACATCTTTGGAGTCAAAGAAAACAAGTAGAAGAAATTCCTTCTTGTGGTACAGTTACGATTTAGCTGATACCTTCTTTTCGCAAGCAGTGATAAGCTTGGCATTTACGCCCTTTGCTATGCTCCTAGGTGTTCTAAACGGTTGGAGTTATATCAATACTTTCGTAATTGTATCCATTGTTATGGCGGGATCAAATCTCCTCGTAGCATTGTTGGGTCCAATAATTGGCGCAGTTTCTGATACTCTTGGTAAAAGGAAGATTATGGTAATTATAGTTGCTGCTGTAATGGTCACATCTACAATACTTATGGCTGTATGGGAAAACTTCTGGTGGGCATGTGGATTATTCGTAATCGCGAATTTCATGTATCAAAATGGTCGAATGCTCTATGATTCTCAAATACCTTTTATTGCTCAAACAGAAGATCGAAGTACCACTCAAGCTATAGGTGGAGCAATAGCTGCTTTTGGTTCAATTATTGGTGTTCTTGTCGGGTTAGTTCTTAATGGACTTGGCTCTGCAGAAAAATGGACCCCTGTAAACACAAATATTTGGGAGCTTGCAAATGAACCAATCCCTCAAGTTAACACAGGTAATCTACGCTATGTTTTCTTAGTTTCTGGAATTATAATTATACTAATTTCTATACCATATCTCTTCCACAAAGAAGTGGAAAACCCCAGTGGATTAAAACCAAGGGAAAATTTGAAGAAATCTCTTGGCTCTTTGAAAGAGTCACTAAAAACAATTGTTAAGGATAAAAATTCATTGTTATTCTTCATTGGATGGTTTTTCTTAGTTGATGCGGCAAATACGACTATTCTCTTTATGGTTCCTGTAATTGAAGGTGCAGTAGGAGTTGATAATTCTACCCTGACTTATATTATTATTTTATCCGGAATTTTACTCTCTATTGTGTTCGGATTCGTTACGGGTCGAGTATTGAGAGCCAAAGGTCCAAAAAATACTTTCCTCATCAGTGGAATAGCTTGGATGGCTGCAATTGTCTTTACTATGTTAGCTGGACTTCAGTACAAAACTGAATTGGTTTTTAATGGTGCGATTTTTGTCCCGGTTACATACGAATTTCAATGGTGGATTAGGTTTTTTGGAGCAATTTGTATCGGTATAGGTTTTGGTAGTATATGGATTGTTGGTCGTCAGTTTATTATGGTGCTAGCTCCACCCTCTAAACTTGCTCAATACAATGGCTTCCAAAAGATTGCAGGAAGGGTTAGTGCAATTGCCTCTCCATTGATATTCTCAGGCATGATGTATCTGGGGATCAAAATGGCATTATCAGCCAATCATTCCTTTAGAATAGCTTTAGCAAGCATACTGCTATTCTTCATAATTGGAGAGATTTTGGTTGCATTCATCAAGGATCCGTATAAACGATACGATAAAGGCGAACGAGCTCCGTATATCGGATTGTATGATAAGAAAAAGAGTGAAGAATAAATCTTCCTTTCTTCACTTTCTTTATTTCTTTTTTTAGGAGAATTTATTATAACCAATTCTTAATTGTATTCTATATTATAGGAAGTTTCCAATCGAGTAGTCTAAAAGAAATTAAAGAAAAAGTCCATTCAAAAATAGACACTAAATATCTTTTTTCTCTTCTTGAGGAAATGATTGAAATAGACTCAGTAAT
>DAOVHJ010000199.1 GCA_030671945.1 Candidatus Heimdallarchaeota archaeon | reverse complement strand
TCTGCTGCAAGATAGAGATTCTGACACACATGTCCTACATCAATATGTAGATATCTGTAACCTCTCTCAACATATCTCCAACACATTCTATATGGTACTGCAACCCAGATGAAAGTTACAGCATTGTTCTTAACCATCTTCTGATCATATGCCGCTTCAACAATTTTATCTGCAATACCATCTTCAATTATATACTCAACAAGTTTGTGTTCAAGAGCAACATACCTGTAAATACCTTTTTCCAGACTATCTACATTATTCGCGAGTATAAATGTTTCAAGAGCATGTCTTGCTCCTGCACTGGGAACTGTTCGGAGTGTAGCTACCTGTTGCCTTATTTCTTTGACTCCTTGAGTACACCACAACAACCAAGATAATTCAGAAAGAGTGATTGGTTCTTCAGAATATTTTCGAACACTTTTTCTTTCTTCAATAGCATTTCTCAAGTTTAAGTTCCCTATATTCAATTCTGAAGGTTTAGGTAATTCAATGCTTCTCATTTTGTGTGCATATTCTAATTCTAAAGGAGGTTGGGTTACACCTAGACTTTGATCAGATTTAGATGTATACTTGTAAGTTGTTTTTTTCATAAATTCCTTTCCTATATGATCTTTCTCCATTTTCATCACTTAATGTGAAAGTAAAAACACATACATTTTTAATTCTATCCCAATAAAGAGTTTTCAATTACTTCCTTTTTTTAAAATTTGCTACAATCATACCATAATAAGAAGGACATTCGTAGAAGCACAATTCATTTTTCAAATCATTCCTTTCAATAATTCCGAGCAATATTAGCATCTGCCAAAAACTATCAGGTTTGGCTTGTTCGATGAATTCAGGAGTTAAATCAAGCAGTGTTTCTAATCTGTTATTTTGTATTAGACTACAAATTTGATCATCAAAAACTTTGGCTGCAGGATGATAACCATAGGGACCTTCTGGATCATGAGCATGTCCTTGATCACAACTAGCAATAAACACAGCTTTCTTTTCTTTTTTTTCACAAATATGACTAAGGGAACGTCCAAGGTAAACTAGGTTTTTCCAAGGTATTTCTCTCGAAGGAGTAATTAATACTACTGGAGGGATATTTTTTTTGCCTTTCTCATATTCTCTATAAACAAACCACAGTGGAATCAATGTACCCCAATCCATTCTCATTGAACTCAAATCTCCGTCTAGTGCACCAAAATTCACGGATACGATAGGTATTCTTTCCTTAGTATATTCGTAAAATAGAGAAGCAAAATCACGATCACACTTGAGTCGAAGTGTCACTTTTTTGGTTTTGGTAGAATTCCACCATTCACCTTCAAGCCATTCAGAGTTGACGATACCTATCTGTCCATCTATTCGTAGATTATGAGGAGACGCAATTATAATAACTTCAGGATCCATAAGAAAGATTTCTTCAGCTGTTGTTTCCATTGCTCTGATAAGTTTCTGCCATTTTTCGCTTTCATCAGGATAGAGTTCAGGTATGAGGTTAAATCCATGAGGAAGAATAACGGAATAATTAATAGTCATGAAAAGAGAATAAACGGAAAGTTACTTTAGTTTTTCGGAATTATTAATTGTGTAATGTTTTAGAAGAAAAGATTAAATTCTGAAAAAATGAAAGAAGAATAAGAATGATACACTTCTACAAGATTTTCTTTCAAATAAAGGCAAAACAGCTGAGTATCTTTCTTATTATATTATTTTCTTCATCTTTTATAAAAATCAATTTAGCTTCAGCTGATATTATGGAAGAAAAGTTTGAAACAAATTCTAATAACGGATTTTTTGATGGTTACAATCTGTTTGTTCTCAACAAAGCGGATGCTTCAAGTGGGATAACTGAAGCAAATACTTTATACATTACAAATATGAGTGGTGAAGTATTTCTAGAAAAACCTTTATGGACCAATAATGCTTTAGGTAATATTCCTGTTGAATTCGTCAACTCAACAACTATCTTGTTTGGTGATTCAAATAGTGTAAATTTATGGAACATATATACAGATGAGATTGTGGAACTGAATTTTGTTGGTCACCATGAATATGAGTTAAATCCTAACAATAATTCGATTTTTACATTGAATGTAGAAATTGTTGAAATAGATGGGGATCAATATAATTTCGATATTTTAGAAGAATATGATTTAGTATCTGGAACTAAAATATGGGAATTTAAAACATCTGATTATATATCAATTGATCAATTTTGCCCTTATAATGACATGTACATGGATCTTCCAGATATAACACATGCAAATAGTATAGCTTATGATATAGATGAAGATGTAATATATCTCAACTGTAGGAATACCAATGCTTTCTACAAAATTAATCATAAAAACGCTGATTTAGTTTGGTCTTTAGGGGAAGATGGTAATTTCACTATGAGAAATATTAAAGGTGAATTGAGGGATTTTCTTTTCTTCCATGGACATGCTTTGGAAATTATCGGAGAGGATACTTTCATCTATTTTGATAATGATAAACACAATCAAACAAATAACCTCAATATGAGATCAAGGATGCTTGAAATCACTATAGATGAACAAACATTTACTGCAAATACCACTTGGGAATGGGAAGCTCCATATACTTATTATTCTGGATGGTGGGGTGATTCAGACAGATTACCGAATCTTAATAGATTGGGTACTTTTGGAACAGCTGAACATGCAGGTACTAATCGAATTGGAGCAAGATTAGTTGAAGTAAACGATGCAGGAAACATCGTTTGGGAAATGTATTTCCCTAAGGATTCTGGAAAGGTTTTTGGAATCTATAGAGCTGAAAGAATTCGTCTTTCTCCTATTATAGGAATTGATGAAATATATTGGATAAAGACTGGAACTGAAGCTATTATTAATTGGCAAGCATGGTATAATTTCAGAAATAAACAGTATTTTTCTGGAAATTACCAGATTTTCTTTGAAGAACAGGAAATAGAGAATGGAGTAGTTGATTTTAAATTATATTGGCAATCCACAAATAAAAGTTTCAATTTAGGTTATTTGGAAAATGGAAGTTATAATATTACAATTGTTTTAGAGGATGAAGAAGGTCATAATACCACTCAATATGTTGAGCTTTTAGTGTCAAAGAATCCTCCTGAAGAACCATCTAAAAGCAATTTTAGTTTTATACCTGTGATACCTTTTATTGTTTTAATTCTCATCAACATTAAGAGAAAAAGAGAAGGGAAGAAATCTACCCTGTTATTGTTTGGCTAGGACTTTATTTCATAAGCATCTAAGTCTTTCATTCGGAAAGCAAATACAGCAGCGATAGCCAATATTATTGCATAAATAATGAAATTGAATACGTCAGTGTTCATACCAAAGATGATTCCAAGAAGTCCTATACCTCCTATCTGCCCGATCCACATTAACCAACCATTGGATGTCTCCTCAGGCAATGGATGAGTTATTTCAGCAGCAAAAGTCAGTCCGACAGGTAAAGCAGCAATCAATAGAAAACCAAAGAAGAATCCTATGACACAATGAATAATATATTGAGGTATAAATGATGTGACATACTTTTCTACAAAGAAGAAAGCCAATGCACATACCGCTCCTGAGATGGCAGAGAGAATAAGAAAGGGTTTTCTTTTCCGATATTTATCCGAAAGCGTTGAGAGCGTGATTGCTCCAGCAATTCCTCCAACTATCATAATTCCTCCTAAGATACCAAGAAGATCATCAGGAGAGAAACCGGGTAAAGAAGAAACCTTTATTGAATTATACAAACTTGCAATACCTGTTGATACAGCATTAAAAGTACCAGCTCCAAATAGGAATAAAATAAACAAGATATTGAAATCGCTATTTTTGAAAAGACTAAAGGTTCCTTTGGTCTCGAAAACTTTTGTTTTATCACTGAAAGCGTTAGCTGGAGTTTCAGGTTTATCTTTAACGAATATTAGATAGACTACCATAAAAGCAAGTGCTATACCACCATAGATATAAAGCATCAAAGTTGGATCTTGAAACTTAGGATCAAGAGGTTCATTAGATATTAAAAATGGTGTAATTAGCATTCCGAGTAAAATTCCCAGCAAAACAAACATAGTTCCTAAACTAGTTGCAAGTGTTTTTTCTTTCTCAGGAAACCAATTAGTAGACACTTTTGTAAAAGAGTTTAAAAGGAAAGGTTGTCCGATGGCACACCCAATTTGGAAGATTAATACCCAATGATACTGTGTTGAAACAGCTCTCAAGATTCCGAAAATTCCTGTGAGTATTACACCTATACCGGTTCCCCATTTCAAACCAAATTTATCAATCGCCAATGCTGCAGGAATATTCATTGGGATATAAACAATCATAAACACCAGAGAAAGCATGAGAATTGCATTAGTTCCTACTCCATAAAAACCAGTAACAGAGGGTTCTATTGCAGCAAAAGTTATCCATATCATTTGATTGATTAAAGCTACAAAACCGAATAAAACCAGAACAATCCAACGATAAGAATCAACTTTGTATTCAGTAATTTCTACAGAATTCATAAAATGCAATAAAAACACTACTTTATAAAATTTTAATAGGATAATATACAGCACATTAGTGAAAGATTATGGAACAAAATGTAATAAATAAGGATGGATATAATAAGATAGCTGCAAAATACAATGAAGAAAGACACATCTATAATAATGAAAAAGAACTAGAACAATTCATTAATTTTCTCCCCAAAAATGCAAAAGTCCTGGATGCTGGATGTGGTGGTGGGTCTGTTGCAAAATTCCTTGTTTCAAAAGGATTCATAGTTACTGGCATTGATATTTCTTCAAAAATGCTCGAAATTGCAAGAAAAGAAGTTCCAGAGGCAGAATTCATTGAATGTGATATGACAAAGATTGCTTTCCCTGAGGATTCCTTTGATGGAATTGTTTCTCTTTATGCTATTTTTCATATTCCAAAAGAAAAACACAAATTACTTTTTCGTAAATTCTATGAGATAATGAAACATCGGGGGATTTTATTTTTCTGTGTTGGTAGTGAAGAATGGGAAGGATCAGATGACTACCTAGGTACCCGAATATTTTGGAGCAATTTTAGTCCTGAAAAAACTAAGCATTTGGTTGAGGAAGAGAATTTTGAGATAATTTACGATGAAATTCTTGAAAGAGGAGGAGAAAAACAATATTGGATTTTCGCTAGGAAGAATTGAATAATGAAACAGAGGAAGCTTTACTTTTAATACTCTCATTGTTTTCATGGTAACGGAATTGATAGAATAACTCGAGTGCCTTGAGTGTAATCATCATCTACTCTATTTTCTATGTTTAAACGTCCTCCAAGAATTTTTTCTATTAGAAAATTGTA
>DAOVHJ010000335.1 GCA_030671945.1 Candidatus Heimdallarchaeota archaeon | reverse complement strand
TCAGAAGAAACTCTTCTTCATAGATGATCTTCTCTTTTTCTAATACTGAAGCAATCTCTTTGAATGATTTTGTATATCGTGAATTAATTCTCTTCAAATCATATAATATATCTAGATCAATTTTCTTTTTTGTGTCACCAGTTTTAGCTTTGTAAGCAGTTATTATTGATGCATAACATAACGCTTGTCTTAGTTTTTTATTTGGAACCAGGTAGTTGTTTTCTGTAAGGAGAAAATAGCTCCCATATTGATGAAAATGTAAGCGTCTCAGTGAAAGTTTTTGACAAATATTGAAGCAACCTTGTAAGAACTTCGCTTGTGTTGGTTCTTGAGTAATACTCTTTGCGAGTTTTGATTCACCTATAACATTTAACACTTCAGTGAGCTCTACTTCGTTGCAACCTAAGCTATCCCAATAAACACCTTTTCTTGAAAGATGAAATAACTCTCTTAAAATCTTTTCATTTTTCGTACTTGAAAGTTCTAAATGAATTATAAGCTTTGGATTTGCTTGTTTTGCTTGCTGGATTAAATTTAGAACAACTTTTATTCTTTCTTTAACACCTTCAATTCCGAGTTCGCTGGAATTCAACATATGAAAACCAGAGAGAATTAAAACGTCAGTTGATTTGGCAATCTCGGTTATTCCGTCTGAGAAACTGAGATTTATATCGAGTTTTGCATTTGGTGGATCATATGTTGCTATAAATCGATTATTTCTTGTTCAAATCCATTTTATGTTGCCAAGCTTAATCCCATCTCCTTTTTCTATCTCCGAGATGATGTGAAGAAACAATCTGTCATCCATTCTCTTCACTTTTCGTGGTTGTGTGAAAGTGATATTTCCGTTTTTATCATGTATTGGTATAACTAAGTTCTTGTTTTTCACAAAGAGATTTTTTAGTTCCTTAGGTAACGTGCTTGTGTGTACAATTACTTTCGGTACACCTATCTCGGACAAAACATTAGCCATTATGCCTACTTGTCCACCCATTCTGAGAGTTCTTTCTCTCGGCAGATTTTCTAAAAGATAATTATACGTTTCTTCATTTTGGATTATCCATTCGCTGGCTCTACCTTTCTCAAAACAACCACATAATCCAGCAATAAAATCTTCAGGATCTTCTATACTACCCTTCCATTTCACTACTTTCTTGTAAAGAGCAACACTATCAATTCCTAGCTTATGAATCAAATCTACAATTAAATCAGATCGCATGTGATAAATGGCATCTACATTAGTGTTGAAACCAATAGCAATTCCTTTAATACGTTTTAGATTAATAGTTACTTCTTGATACGAATCCATGTAAAGTTCAGACCAAGTTTTGCTCAATGAAAATAAACCTCAAACAATTATTCCTTGTGGAAATTAAGCACCTTACCATCTATTATCAATTTTTCTAATAAAAGTACTAAAAATCAGAAATAAAAAGAAAATGGAAAATGAAGTTAATTGCTTATGCAATTATTCTTCATCTGACGTATCTTCATCATCGTCGTCGTCATCATCATCGCCGTATCCTTTACTCCAACGAGACTTGTAGGTTTCTCCAGCGAATGAGTAAGCCAACAGGAAGAGTACTAAATAGACAACACAGACTAATCCCAGTGCAGCAGTTATTGCAGCATTTCGGATTTCAGTTGATCCAGCTAATCGAACAAGATCAACAGCAATGAATAGTGGCAACATAACTAAAGCACCAACAGGAACATTTTCTCTGTCAGATCGTCTCCTTTTTCTGAAAAAGCGCATAATGAATTCCATTATTCCAACAAATATTGCAAGACCACTTATGATGTAAAACATTATTTCTCCAACATTCTCAGATACTGGAAATATCATATAAAGTGTAAAGACCACAGCAGCAACAACGAACTCAACTATATATAGAAATCCTTTTGGTTTCTTTGTAAAGTGATCCATATAGGATGCGCCTTCATAAACAAAGTTAGCAAATCCAGCAAAAACTGCTCCAATTGCTACTGAATAACCAAAGCCCCACATATAATGTGCAAATCCAAGTTCTTGTAATACTGTTCCACTACCTATTCCTGACCAGAAGGACCAAAGATTAGTCCAGATGTCTGCATAATTTGTACAGAATCCAATTGCTAAGACTATTGGTATTGCTGATAACAGTAAACTCGGGATGAGCATTAACCACAAAGGCAGTTTCCGCCCCGTCTTTTTCTTAATTATCCAAGGGATCAAACCAAAAGATGCGATGACGGCAATTATAGGTGAACCAAAAGGTAAGACAAAGAAAATGAAGACTATAAGTGCACTAACGCTATAAAAGATATTTAATCCAAGACTTACCTTTCTCATTGCTCTGCCCATATTATCAAAGGTTTCAGCAACTCTATTTCTGTCAACGAAGAGAAATGCTACCCATGGTAAACTGAAGAAAACCGGAAGAAAACCATAAGCAAACACTTTTGCCCAAGTATCGCTCATAAAAGATATACCCCAGCTCGCAGGTCCTAAACGGGTGAAATGTTCATAGGTAATTATTGCAGGATCAAACCACATAAGTTTGTCTAGAGAACCTATTATCAATAGAACATAAAATAATGGTATAGCAATTAACAAGACTAGGGTTATGAATCGTCCCCAGATCATGCCTTCTAATTTCTTTAACGCCATTAAAGATTCCTCACTAGAAGTATTAGGGACGATTATTGATAAAAAGTTGTCCTTTTAAAATTGAACTTTGTAGTTGCCTTCATTTTTGCGTTTTTACTGTTTTTAGGGAAAAATTCCACTAGAAGACGGGGTGAGTAAAGTTTATAAATTAGTTAGGAATAAATGTTAGTTCCAATAGAAACTAAGGTAAG
>DAOVHJ010000259.1 GCA_030671945.1 Candidatus Heimdallarchaeota archaeon | reverse complement strand
TTGCTGGCATATGCCCCCTAAAATTGAGACTAGAACTTTAATTATAGGTGCATCTACAGATAAGGTACATGCCACAGAAGATGCTATCCGAACGCATGAGTTAATACCAAATTCATCATATATAGATCTCGAAGACAACATAGCAGCTCATACTCAGCCTATGGCAGATGCTCTTAAGGATTTCATTAAAGAATTAGAAAAAAAATAAAAGGTTTAAGAATGGATGAATTGAGATGACTTATATCATAAAGGCTGCACCGGATTATTTACCATTAACTTTATCTGAATTTGTAAAGCACTTTTCAAATCTTCTCACAAATGATACTTATAATCATTGGATTAATTATAAAAATTATACTAAAATAATAGGTTATTGTTGCAGAGGGCTTTTTGAAATATGTATGAAATATTTTAGTAAAGAGGATTTAGTTATTGCTACAACACCAATTCATCATACTTCTTTTAGAAATATTATCGAGAAATATGTAAAACCCGAAAACATACACATAATAGAGCTCAAAAGTAATTACAATGAGATAAAAAAAGTTCCTGAAATGAAAAAATGCGATTTAGTAATTATTACTCACTTATTTGGTCAAGATATGGATTTATCTGTTTTATCGAAATTCAAGAAGAAGCATAGTTGTCTAATCCTAGAAGATCGAGTTCAAGGAGGAACACTTAACGTAAAGTTTAGTCATAAAGTGGCGGATATCGCACTTTATTCAATGGCGATGGATAAGAGACCAATTGCTCTGGGTGGAGGATTTATGTATGTTGATAATAAACACACCAAGTTAATTGCTGATTTCAAAGAGATAGTTGGAAAGTTACCCAGAGAAAAATCAAGTAAAAGGTTCAAAGAATTATTGAAAAAAATTCCCACATTTCTAATCTACAATTATAGAGCTATTTCTTTTATATTTGTTAGTATACTGAAACTACTAAATTTCTTCAACAATAAAATAAACATACTGAGTATTACAAAATCCTATAGATCCAGTAATCCTGGTTTTAGTAGAACGGGATATATGTTGAAACCATCAAAAGGTTTGCTAAAATCTATGTATCAGAATTTTCATAGGCATAAAGAAATCGAGAACCTATATACAGAAAACTATGATTTCTTTATTAATTGCTTTTCACCCAAATTAAAAGCATATTTCTTTCCTTGGTATAATGGAAATAGCTCTCTAACTCCATACAATACAATATTAATAGAAGAGAATCTTGTGGACGAATTTTTAGAGTTTTTGAGTGACTATAATATCTCGAGTTTGCCAAATCCCACCTATAAATTGTTCAACAAATCCTATGGCGATTACTCTGAGATTGTAAAATTTAACAATGGTATAGCTTACTTGCCATGTTTTGTTAACATGACTAAAGAAGAAATTATTTTTCTAACTAATCGGATTAAGGAATTTTATAAAATACATAATCCGTCAAAATAATATAACTGATTTTTTTAAAGGAAATATTTCTAATTATTAGTCAATGTTTATAATATCAGATGTTTGATAGTTCATTTGTTAACTTTTGGGTGTACATAATGAAAGTATGGATAGTACATGATTCTCAGTTAGGTAATGGTGAAATACTCGCGAAAACACTGGGTAAAACCTTTGAAAAAGATATGGAAGTAAATATCAGTCATGTAAAGAAGATTGATCCTGCTAAGGTTGTTGCTGACTCTCCTGATATTGTTGTTGTTGGTGCAGCAGTAAGAGCTTTCTTGACTTCATTTACTTCAAAGAGATGGATCAGGAAATTGCATAAAGAACTTAAGAAGGCTAATAAAACTGTAAAAATTGGTGCAACTTTTCTTACTCATGTAATGCCGAACAAAATGGTTGCTGGCAGAGGTAACAGACTAAACAAATTCTTTGCTAAGAGTCCAAATGTAACAACTGTTTATTCTGAATATTTAGATGGAAAAGTCGTTGCTCCTGAAGGACCTTTTGAAGATTATGTTCTCGGTGAAGTTGAAAAACACGCTGTTGAAATACTCAAATTATTGAAGAAAAAATAGAGTATTTGGAATTATATTTAGGTAGGGTTTCTTTCTGCCTTTTTTTCTTATATAATCCCAAATTAAATGATAATTACTACTAGTTTTACTTTTTTCAAACTAGAAATCATCTTCTTCGGAAGCTGGTTTTTTACATCCAGTTGCTATTGAAGAGAATTCAGTTATCTTCCACTGACCATGTTTATTTTTAGCTAAACCTACTGGTGTTGGGAAGTCTTTACCTGTACTTTGAATAATTGCTTTAAGTCGTTTTTCTCCTTCAGGAACGAAACCTAAGAAAGCCATCTTTGGTTTGCTTTCATTGAATTTGTAGTCTTCTTTATATTCAGCACCCAAATAGCTCTTTACTATATTTGGATCATTACGCATGTACTTTAGAAGTGTTTTATTTGTTGGCCCTAGTTTTAATCCAGATGGAGAACTTGGATCATCGAGATTGTGCTTCTTCGATAAAATTACGGTGGCCATTGCATCACCAATAGCTTTGTCCTTAACACTATAATTGTAGGCAGCTACTAAGAAATGAAATATTGATTGTGCAGGATCAGAGGCATTCTTTTCCCAGCTCGCTTTAAATTTCTTGAAATCTGTAATCATTTCACCAGAGATTTTTTTCTTTTGTTCTTTCATCCCACGAAATGAATGTTCAACAGATTTATCATATTCGCCTTGAGCAGCACTACGATGCTTGTCTATTTGTTTTTTAGTCTGCTTTTCAGCTTCATCTTCAACAGCATCACCGGCAGCTCGTTTTACAGCTCTAGTGGCTTTTTTTCTAAGTCGATCAAACATATAATCACATCATATTAGTTTGCTTCTTGAAGATTCAAATTATCTTCCAAAAACAATTTCTATAACGCTATTTTCTATCTATTAAAATAATACTTTTTCGCTTGTAAGATAGTAGTTTTGTATAATTAAAAAGTAAAAATTTGGGATTTATAATATTCTTGACAATTTATCATAGAGATTTTGACTCTTGATTGTAGAATATAAGGCATTATAGACTTCGTAGAATTTGCTGTACAATTTTACATTTTCAGTATTCGGTGTTTTCTTTTCATCGATTTTAACCATTTCTTCAGCTGCACTATCAATATTTTTGTAGATGCCAGCTCCTACTCCCGCAAGGATAGCAGCTCCTAAAGCAGTAGCTTCTTCGACTCGACCTTTAATAACAGGTAACCCACAGATATCAGCTTCTATTTGATTCCAAGTAGAGTTTCTTGATGCTCCTCCTGTTATCCTCAGCTCTTTGAGATTTACATCTAATTCCTCAAAGACGTTAAGATTCGTTCTTATCTCATAACAAGTAGCTTCCATAATGGCTCTAATGAGATGTTTACGAGTATGACCAAGACCTAATCCAAATATTAAACCTCTTGCATTTGGATCCCAATGGGGAGCACCTGCACCAACAAAGTGAGGCAATATCATTAAACCTTCTGAACCAGGTTTAACAGATTTTGCTTGCATTCCTAATAATTCATAGGAATCAAGATTTAGGCTTGGAGCGAGACTTTTTTCTGCTGATGAGAAATTATCCCTGAACCAACGAAGAATAGAACCAGTTGTGAAAATACTTGCTTCATAGACATATTTTCCAGGCATAGCATGACAACTGCAAAGAACTCTTCTTTTCTTATCTCTCTGACTTTTATCTAAATATGCTAAAAGAAATGTTCCAGTTCCTGTTGTTGCTTTTATTCTACCTTTTCTTGTAACCCCAACTCCAATGGCTGCGCATTGCTGATCCCCTCCACCTGCAATTACTGGTAATCCTTCTGGCAATCCAGTTTCTTTTGCAGCTTTCTTCGATAATCCATCTACTCTCTTTCCCGAAGGAAGTGGTTTAGGGAGTTTTTCCTTAGGCAAATTCAAGGCATTAAGAATCTTATCTGACCATGTCAAGGAGTTTATATCAAACAACATAGTTCTCGAAGCATTACTGTAATCTGTTATGAATTCCTCAGTAAGTTTCATTTGAATGAAATCATGAACTAACAAAAATTTGTGAGCATCACTAAATGCTTTTGGCCAATTTTTTTTCATCCACAAAATTTTTGGGCTGGAAAAGTAGGGATCCACAGTTAATCCTGTAAGATCATATATCTTATCGCTTCCTACAGATTCCTTGATTTCTTCACACTCTTTTATTGTTCGTCTATCTTGCCAAACAATCGCTCTAGATAGAGGAACTCCATCTTCATTTACAGGTACAATTGTTTCACGTTGATTTGTAACGCTAATACTTACAATATTCGCTGGATTAATTTTCGATTTCTTTATT
>DAOVHJ010000171.1 GCA_030671945.1 Candidatus Heimdallarchaeota archaeon | reverse complement strand
TTGGCGTTCTTGTCACTCAACTAACTGATTACTGCAGAATAATGAAGGTAGACTATAAAAGCTCAATTAAAGTCTGAGTAACAAATAATTATATTAAGCAAACAATACCCTAATGAAATAATTTCGTTTTTTATAAAAATAAAATCAAATTGGTTGGGCACGGCGGATTCGAACCACCGACCATTTAAATTGCTTTAATTTACTTATTAAAAATTCTGGATGTCTCTTCGCTAGTATATGGCGTGCCTTCTTTTATATGATACTCTTTTCCATTCTTTTTGCAAAACTCAATTATTTTAATTGTAGTTTTTTTATAGAACTCTTCATTCTCTTCAAAGTTAGAAGATTTTCTGTTGTAATTTATTTTACCAAAAATAATTTTATCAACAAAGCTAATTTTATTCAATATTTCATCTATGTCTTGTTTAATTATATTTGGTGTAGGATACGGTTCAATACTAGTCCACGTTTTGCATCCTATGTCATGTAATTTTCGTAAAGTTTCAATTCTTTCATCAAAAGGTGCTGAAAACGGTTCAAATTTTTTCTTAAAATCCTGATTTAATGAAACTAATGTAATACCATATTCATTTTTTCGACTATACTTTCTTTCGCTCTTTAATTCACTAGGAAGAAGACCCTTTGTTAACACTGTCACTTTGATATTATTTTTATTTAATTTTTCAATAATTTTTAATGTCAATTCTTTAATGTGCTTGTAATTCCTTTTGTTTAAAGCATCATACATGAAGGGATCTGTCATAAAGGACAAATGTACAAATGGGATGTTTTCTTTGCATTGTCGTATTTCGTTTTCCAAAATATCAAGTGCATTTTCTACAATTTTCGGATGAAGCCACTCTTCATAGTTTTTTATTTTTCCCCAACTTCTTGACATTAAATTTGCATAACAAGGATATTTACATCCATGAGAACAGCACTCAATATGATTAATAGCATAAGTTCCGTACTCGACTTTTGTTTGATTCATTAATGATTTTCTTTTGACCGTGGGAAATGTATCAAAGTATATCATGCAATTTTTATCTATTCGGGAGCTTAATTCTTGTTTTATTTTTGTTAGTTTTGGAAATCTCTCAACATAAATTTTATCTTCATTTTCCAGTACTTTTATGGCATCACTAAAATGACTTTCTAAATATTCAGTTGAATCTATGTTTTGTTCTATGATTTCCTGAAACTTTATTGATGTGTCGTTATACTTTTCTTGAAGATATTCCTTAACTTTAGGAATAACAAATTCTTTTCCTTCAGTTAGAAGCATCTGTGAAGCATTTTTACCTACCCAAAAAACCCTTCCGTGGGTGTGTTTAGCGAAGCTAGATTTCATAAGTAAAGCACCTAGATAGTGATTACATAAATGAATAAGATAATAATAGGTTCTTCTACTTCCTGGAAAATCAATACGATACGGAAAAACGAATTTAGCAATCTTCTTCAGTTGTGAAACATAGAAACTTGTTAATTCTTCCTCAAAGGATTCTTTCGCAAATTTGACCGATGCTAACCACTCATCAGTTTCAAATATTTCATAGAAAGTGTCTTCGTATTTGAAAGCATTTTCTCTGGTTGGAATGAATCGTTTTGGAAAATAATACATGAAATTCAGTAAAATTTCTGGTTTGTAGAAATTTTCCATAAAATAAGAGAAAATGGAATATTTCATATCCTTCACACCATAGGGATCAGCAAACAGAAACGAAGGTATTCTATGATTGAATTGATCCTTTAACTTATTGAAGGAATCACTAAATTTGCCATAAGAAACATGAAAGTCAATTTTATGTGCTTTATTTTTCTTTTTCCAAATTTGGACATTATGAATCAGAATGTCATATATCTTCTTTTTGCTTTCCATTAAGTAAATATTTGCTCTTTTGATGCTAGTAGTTGTATTAAGGATGTCAGCAGCAATCAGTGGGGAACCAAAATGCAACTTATCCTTATTATCCTTATAAACCCCACTTCCAGCAAATCCATCAATGTAATTGACAGTAGGATTCCATTTTCCTAAGATTTTTACCCAGTTTTTGTAATATTCTTTGAAGGCTTTATGCTTTACTCTTGTTTGTTCTTCATAACTGTCTATAGGAATATAATCCTGAACTTCATCAAAAAAAATGAAACAAATGAGTATTTAAACTAATTCAATCTTTATAAGACAAATTTTTGTGATTTTGAAGATTTCTTGCTTTTAAATAGTAATTGTAGTATAATAAGACAGTGACAAACATTAACACAGAAACCAATGCTATTGAAGAAAAGGATAGAAAATACCAGGAAATTGAGAAATTAAAAGCAGATATCCAAGAAGTATTGTTAACTATTCAACAAGTACAAAAAACAACAAAGAAACTACAAAAGCAGAATAGGATTAAATCCACAGAAATAACGGAAAGTGAAGAAGAGCATCGGGTTAATCAAATTGAATTTGATTCTATGAAAGAAGAGATTTCCAATGAACCAAATGTCTCTAAATGTGATACTCAAGTGAAATGTATATCATTTTCAAACGACATATCTTGGGAATCACTAAGAAACTTAACAATTAACAAATTTGATAAACTCACAAATAATGACAAATCGTTTGTAAAGATAATAAAATCCCTGTTCTTCCCTAGTCTAGAGACAATTAGCGACATTTTTAGCAATAAAGCTACTACAGCAGAATGGAAAAAACATATTAATAATCTACAATCAGTGATTAATAACCAAAAAGGAATTTCTTTTGGAGAATATTTGTTCAAAGAAAATCTGAGATTCTCAAAAGATATTCATAATTATTACGAAAAAATCCTTCTGTTTGGTAAGGATTTCGATAAAGAACATAAACAAAGGATTACACGTAATTTTTTTGATAAATATGGTTCTGATATTATTACAAGTATCAAAAACAGATATGATTTATCTCCTGAAGAGGCTAGGATTTTTACAATTTATTTAGCATGCATGTCTGATTTTGATAAAAATGTTTTAGGCTTTGATTATACTTCTATGCATGAATTTTTCCAAAACGCTTGGATGAAAATCAACAATAATCAAGATGAGTTCAGAGGAAAACAACAAATAGTAATTGAAGCTCAAAAACAAATTGTTCATTCAGACTTTTCTAGGTTTAAAACTGGTGTAACTTCAGGATTTGATTCGTACTTTGTTTTACTTAATAAAGATAAATTCGAGTTATGGTTTTCGGAACAAAAGTGTGGTAGGGGACATTCTATTTGTAAGAACTATAAAGATATCAATGATCCTTTACACAAATCGGTTTTCAATTTGGCACAAAAACGTACAAATAAAAAATTCCGGGATTTACTTCAGAAAACAGGTTTTACTATTGAACAGATTATCGATTTTTCTGTTGCTCTGTTTAAACGTTACACCTATTATTATGATTCATTAGGAAACAACTTCTTGTTGAAAATGAATTTCTCGAAATACAAACATGATCTGATTTTCGGTTTGGAAAGAAATGAGGTCTCTGATGCAAAGCAATTAACAAAAAAATTGATTAAATCTGCAAAAGATAACCATCGATTAATCGCATTAATTCAAAATGGTTTTACTATAAATGAAGATCAAAAAGTGATAAATTATCTCGAGATTATGAATAGAAAAAAACAACCAATCCGTGTTTTTGGAGAAATATTCACTTTCAAACCAATTAGAAATGAGAAAAATGAATATATTTTGTCAGTTGAGGGGTATTCTGAAAAACTACTTAAAAGATTGAAAAAAACAGATTCGAAGCTTAATCCCGAACCTTACGATAAATTGAATTCTGTTATTCGGTCTATCTCACTAAGGAAAAATTGTAGAATTAGTAAAATCTTGTCGTCAAGTAAGTATGTTGAATCTTTACTTTCAAATTACAACGAGTTACTTTATGCGATTTATCAATATCTTTCAGACAGTAAGAACTTTATATCATTTGAATTACTAAAGGAAGGTAAAACGTTTGTATGTAGTGAAATTGCCTCAGAAGAGATTTCTGCAATTAAAGAATGGCTAGAGAAGAATCAACGGATGTATTCAGCTATTCCCTACACTATCAATTACTTCTGGAGATTACCCTTCTTTGGTAAACTTAGAGAGATAAGTAAGAATGATAATACAAAAATGAGCAAAACAAATGAATTAGCATTCAAGAGATTGTTTTCATATAATGATAAAGATGTGTTAAAATTCTTAAGTGATATTTCAGCTCCCAATTTTTCTGAGGAAGAGTACGAGAAAAGAGTAAAATCGAATCCTGAATACTCTTTCATATTTAGTATTTTGTATTTGCTAAAGGGCAATACATGGTTAAAACTTCGCAAGAATTTATTTGAACAGGGAGATATGCTTCGAGCTCTGATATTGATAGATGAACAAGGATTACCGTTTAGGGTTTTTGGGGAAGATAAAAAGCTCAAACCAGTGGAAAATCCATATTTGAACATTAAAGTTGATTTTAATAAGATTCTTAGTAATAATAGATTATTGGATCGCAATATACTTTCCACCTTTCCTATTGCAATAAAATCTGGAAAAACTGAGAAAAGATACCCAGAATTAAAATTCAGATTCTGTAGAACTGATGGTAAACGGGCAGGAGAAAAAGGGAAAAAAGCAAGAGAATTGCATATTGAAAGAATTCGAGAGAAGTTGGGACACATTGAGGAAGTTGATGATATGATTGATGTTCTGTACTCAAAACCTGCGATTTCTTTTAATCTACTAAGAGGGGAAAACAGAGAAATAATGATGAAACTATTCATATATTTACTCTTCGAATATCATGAAGTTTGGAAGGAATTTGATAATTCTTTAATGAAACATCTGAATGAGAACATTCCTTTTACAACAGAAAACATGGTGCTAAGTAATAGTTTTACTAATGCAGAATGGGGCATTTCAGTAAAATCAATAAAAGAAGATACAGATGGAAGATGGTTAATTCATTATATAGTAAAAGACAAAACTACTAAAGCTTTTGAAAGAAAAATAAAGGTTTTACCCACCTTTGTTAACATCATCAATAAGAACACTAGCAACGAAAAATTAGGTCATATGAAAAAATTAACATTGTTCTGTAACCACAATTCGCTCTATATACAAGTCCTGGAAACTTTAAGATCAGAAATAATGCCACTTGTTCTCATTGATGATGAAGAGGGAATAGATTCAAAAATGAGCTATGAGTGGAAAAACATCATAGATTGGATGGAAAAAGCATGTATTTAAAAAAGTGGTGGGGCACGGCGGATTCGAACCACCGACCATTCGGTTTCTCAGCTTTAGCTCATAAAAATTATGAGCCGAACGCCTTTTAACTAAATGGTACGCAACCATTAAGTTTCTAACCAGGCTGAGCTAGTGCCCCTTTTCTACTTATTATCCCTTGTTCTCGTTTTTTTAAGTTTTTTCTTCTCTTCTAAAAGTTTTTTAACCTTCTAGTAAGAAATCTGCTTCCTCTGCATTGAAAGAACTTCTAACAAATGGTGCTGAAGCTACGAATTTAAAACCCATCTCATAAGCTTTTGCTTCGTATTCTTTGAATACATTAGGATGAACGTATTCTTCTATTTCTAAGTCTGAACTTGGAGGTTTCAAGTATTGTCCTATTGTTAAAATATCACATTTAGTTTCTTTCAAACCCTTCATTAATTCAAACACTTCTTCCTTAGTTTCCCCTAAACCAACCATTAATCCTGATTTTGTATGTATCTCAGGATCTATCTCCTTTACCACTTTTAGTAGTTTCAAGGATTTTTCATAATTTGCTTGTGGTGTTACTTTTCTGAACAATCTTGGTATCACTTCAATGTTGTGATTGATTATATCTGGTTTTGATTCCACTACGGTTTTTATGTCCACTTCCTTCCCTTTTAAATCAGGTATTAATAATTCGATTATTAGGTTTTTATCATAATCTCTCAATTTTTCTGTAATCTCTGCGAAATGAGCAGCACCACCATCTGGTAAATCATCTCTTGTTACCGATGTTATAACTACGTGCCTTAAACCCAGTTTTTTCGTTGCTTC
>DAOVHJ010000045.1 GCA_030671945.1 Candidatus Heimdallarchaeota archaeon | reverse complement strand
ATAATCTGATATTACTTTTCTTTTGCTCATAACTAGAAATCTCCTGTTAATTAATCAAACAATTTAGTGATTGGAATGTAAAATACTCACAAGTTTATAACTTTTTTTTACGGACAAAAACATGCTTAAACTTTAAAAGAAAAAGAAAAGAAGCTCTAAAAGAGCCTAAAAAATTTGTTTATTTTGTTTCCATTAGCCAATTTGAATCGAATTTCCCGATGTAACCAAAAGCTAACAATTTCTTTCCAGTGTAGAAAGCATTTATTACACCAGTTTCTTGGATAATTATTTCTTTCTTCTTAAGATTTACTGTGTTTAGATAAGCGACTATTTCTTCTGCTGCTTCGGGCCACCTAGAGTGTGCAAGAAATAATGTATTGTTATCCTCGACCATGTTTTGTAATGCTTGTTCACCAAATTTCTTCATTTGTTTAATGATTAATGCATCATCAGCTTTAATATTACCGTACACATGGATTTCATCATCAACAAAACCTAAAACTGGTTTGTAATTCAGTATGTTAGCAAAGAATTTCTTTGTTTTTGATAGTCTTCCTGTTCGTACAAGATTCTCAAGTTGGTTAATGATTCCAGCGTAATTTACATTCTTAATCCAATTTTCAACTTTTTTACAAACATCTGCTTTAGCATGTCCAGCAGCTGCAAGACGTGCTGCTTCTAATACAACCACTCCAACACCCACACTGTTAACACCAGCATGATAGATACTAATGTCATTATCTGGCATATGTTGTTTCGCTACCATTGTGGCAGTATTATATACTCCAGAAAGCTTTTTTGAAATGAAAATTCCGATAACTGAATCAGCAATTTCAAGTGCTTTGTTAAAAGTTTTCATAAACACTCCTGGACCAGGTATTCCTGTTGAAGGAACTTCCTTCTCAGCAATTTTGTAGAATTCATCCCAAGTAAATCCTTTCTCAATACCCTCGGATTTAAAGGATTCTTCCTCAAAATTCATCAGAATTGGAAGAATAGTAATATTGTATTTCTTCTCTAATTCTGGTGGTATATCACCAGAGGCATCTGTTACAATTGCGACTTTTTGTTTACTCATCTTTAGAAATCTCCATTTTGATAATGATTATTTTTTATCGGATTAATATGTTAGAAACTTGCTCTTATTTAACTATTATGCGTTTTTGAATATTAAGTTGAAAAAATAATTTATCAAGAAATTCCATAGTCTTTAACAAAGGAAATCGGAATTTTTATTAAAAAATAGTCTCTTTTTATAGTTGAAATAACTTTAACAGAATTTATATTGAAGTATTAGAAAGTATTTAACATACGGGGTATAAAAATGAGTTCATACGAGAAATTAACACCTCCAACAAAAGGAGAAAAAATTACTAAAGATAAAGATGGAAATCTTATCGTTCCTGATAATCCTATTATCCCTTATATAGCAGGGGATGGTATTGGACCAGAAGTTGTAGATGCAATGCGAGTAGTAGTTGATGCTGCTATAAAAACTGCTTACAAAGGTAAGAAAGAAATAATTTGGTTCGAGGTTTTCGCTGGAGAGAAAGCTCGAGACATTTATGCTGCTGACTTTTCTGAAAAGCAATTAAAGGAAATGGATCCCAAAGATCTTAGAAATCTCTTTCTCCCGAAAGATACTTTGAAAGCTATAACTGATTATATAGTTGCAATTAAAGGACCTCTTACAACTCCAATTGGTGGAGGATTTAGAAGCTTAAACGTAGCAATTAGACAATTACTAGATCTTTATTCGTGTGTTAGACCAGTTTCTCACATTAAAGGTGTGCCAGCACCAGTAAAAGCTCCTGAGAAAGTAAATATGGTTATCTTCAGAGAAAATATTGAAGATGTTTACTCAGGCATCGAATTTGAACCTGAATCAAAGGATGCTAAGAAATTAATCACATTCATGAATAATGAATTAGGTACCAAGATAATTATGGAATCCGGTATTGGAATAAAACCAATGTCTTGGGCAAATACTTCAAGATTAGTTAGAATGGCTATTGAATATGCTATAGACAAAGGATATGATTCAATTACCCTCGTTCATAAAGGCAATATAATGAAATTTACTGAAGGCAAATTCAAAGATTGGGGTTATAAATTAGCTGCTCAAGAATTTTCTGACATTGTTATTAGTGAAGATGAAATGTGGGCAAAGCATGATGGAAAACTACCGAAAGGTAAAATCCTTATCAAAGACAGAATTGCTGATTCAATGTTTCAACAAATCTTGCTAAGACCAGATGAATATGGTGTTCTTGCATTACCAAATCTAAATGGCGACTACATAAGTGATGCTTTAGCAGCTCAAGTTGGTGGCTTGGGTTTTGCTCCAGGAGCAAATATTGGTGATGAAGCAGCAGTATTTGAAGCCACTCATGGAACTGCTCCAAAACATGCTGGTAAAAACAAAGTAAATCCTGGATCAGTTATCTTCTCTGCTGTAATGATGCTTGACTATATGGGTTGGACCGAAGCTTGTGATATTATACAAACTGCTATAGAGAAAACTGTTCTTCAAAAGAAAGTTACCTATGATATTGCTAGACAATTAAAAGATGTAACACCAATTGGTACATCCAATTTCGCAGATGCGATCATTGAAAATATGTAACAAAAAAGTCGTAACTTTCGAAGGCACTAGATCATGAGTGGCAAAAACATTGTACAGAAAATATTAGAAGCTCACAATTTATCTGATAAACCAATAACCGATTACAAACTCGGTGATCCAATATTCGTAACTGTTGATCAATGTCTCACACAAGATGCTACGGGAACTATGGCTTGGTTGGAATTTGAAGCAATCGATATTCCTGAGGTAAAAGTTCCCTTGGTAGTCTCTTATATTGATCACAATATGTTACAAACTGATTTTAGAAATGCTGATGATCATCTTTTTCTACGAACTATAGCAGCTAAAAAAGGAGCTATCTTATCAAAACCAGGAAATGGTATTATACATCAAGTTCATCTCGAGAATTTCGCTACACCCGGAAAAATTATGATTGGATGTGATTCTCACACACCAACGGGTGGAGGTGTAGGTTCACTAGCAATAGGTGTAGGGGGATTAGTGGTTGCCACTGTTATGGCAGGAGATTCCTTCGAGTTAAAATACCCAAAAGTGATAAAAGTAAACCTTACAGGAAAATTGAATCGTCCTTGGGTTACAGCTATGGATGTTATTCTTGAACTCCTAAAACTCCGTGGAGTCAAAGGTGGATTAAATTCAATCTTTGAATACTCAGGCTCAGGAGTAAAAGATCTCACTGCACCCGAGAGAGCTACAATTACCAATATGGGAGCTGAATTAGGCGCAACAACATCTATTTTTCCAAGTGATGAGCTAACAAAACACTTCTTAAAAGCTCAAGACCGAGAGGAAGATTATTCTTTACTCGCTGCTGACGATGATGCAGAATATGATGAAATTGTTAATATTGACCTTTCAAAATTAGAACCAAACGTTGCATTGCCACACAGCCCAGGCTCCGTTGTAAAAATACGAGAATTAGTAGAACAGGTGCCCATTTCAGAGCTACTCAAGAGATTCCCAAGTAATGTTCATGTTGATATTAATACCCACGTAGGAAGATTATATAAACGTGATTTGGTAGTAGACCAAGTTTGTGTAGGAAGTTGCACAAACGCTTCTTATCTTGCACTTGCTACAACTGCTTCAATACTAAAGGATCAATCTGTAGCAGCAAATGTTAGTATGACAGTTACTCCTGGATCAAAGAATGTCTTTATGCAATTAGCACAAGAAGGGATTTTAACAGACATCATAGGTTCCGGTGCTAGAATATTGGAAAGTGGCTGTGGTCCTTGTATTGGATTGGGTCAAACTCCTCCAACAAATGGGATTTCCGTGAGGACTTTTAACAGGAATTTCTTTGCTCGAACAGGAGAAAAAACTGCAGGGGCATATTTAATGAGTCCAACCTCTGCTTCACTAATTGCAATCAAAGGAAAATTCGTAGATCCACTAAAAGAGAAAACAATAAAACCAAAAATCTTTGCTGAACCAGACAAGTTCATTACAGCAAAAAACATGTTCATTTATCCTCCAAAAGACAAGAAAGAACGAGAAAAAATAAAAATTATAAAAGGACCAAACATCGCTGATTGTCCAATAAATGAACCACTAGGATCTGAAATGACCAGCCTTGTTTTGTTGAAAACTAAAGATGATATTACTACAGATGACATAATGATGGCTGGAGCTAAAGTATTACCACTACGATCGAATATCCCTGCAATTTCTCAATACGTCTTTAATCCTATTGATGAGTGGTTTGTAATACAAGCTAAAAAATTGAATCCTAATAATAAACGAAGAGTCTTCATTGTAGTGGGTGGGAACAATTATGGTCAAGGTTCAAGTCGAGAACATGCCGCAATAGCTCCAATGTGGTTAGGATTAGGAGCTGTAATAGCGAAAAGTATTGCTCGAATCCATCGAGATAATTTAATTCAATGGGGAATGCTCCCACTCGAATTTGTTGATCCTAAAGATTATGATGAAATCACTCAGGAAGACTCACTAGTATTGAAAGGACTAGATTCGTTGAAAGAAGGAATTTCTATCATTGATGTAGAGAATAAAACCAAGAAACTAGCTTTCAAAGTTAAGGTGAATCTTTCATCAAAAGAAATAGAAATGTTAGCGAAAGGTGGAGCGTTACCATACATAAAATCTAAACTCTCAACTTGAGCTCTTAAAACCCAACAATAACCTCTTCAAATATTGTTGGATCGCTGACTAGAAAATTAACTAATTCAATGTACATGCTCAAAGCAGCATAAGCTCTTTCTCTGGATCTAAATTTTGTAGAAAGAGTAAGTACATTGGTCATGCTTAAACCCTCTAATTTTACTCGACCCTCGAAAGTCGAAACTAGAAACATAACCCAGACAGGTTTGTTTTTTGCAAATAGTGAATCTCGAGGATACGTTCGTGCAAAAACTACTCGCGCTTTACCTTTGTAGTTTTCCCCGAATTCATTTTCTAAGCTATCAACTTCTATTACTCGTAAATTCTGGAATCCCTTTTTAGCTATGAGTTCATCAAGCCTAATAATCCAATCATATCTTAAAATAATTGAGCTGCTACTATCTTGTTCCAAGAAAATCCAGATTGGACAGTATTGATGCCTCTCTTGTGCCATTATTTTTTCATTCAGCATAACTGTCCAAAGTTTTTCTCGCAAAGCCTTCATGTCAATATTAACAGGTCCTTTTCTAAACTCCTCACGATCAACAACTGCCTGTGCATCCTGCTGTATCTGAGCTAGTTTTCTCTCCGCTTTGGGCTTTGAATAAACAGTGCCTTCTAATACTACCATTCCAAGTTTTTGAATAACAACACGAGAAATTGCTCCCATGGGTAACTGAGTGACTGTTTTTATCCATTCTAAGCTAACTTCATCTCGATCACCTATGAGTTCTTTAATTGAGCTTAGCATTTCCTCAGTTATCGTTTCTTCCTTTTCATTAGAAGACAAATAATTTCCTCCATTTTCTTTTTCAAATGGATCATTTCTATTTGAGTTCTGAGTTATTATTACTAATATTATACTTTTCTGTTTTTCTAAGTATCTCAAAACTATCAATAATCACTGAAATTTGCTGTAAACAAATAGTATTAAAACTAATTCTAATTTTGTAATGTAGTTGGTAAAAGCAAGTCTAAGGTTATGTGTCTATGGGATTCACAAGTAAGACGACGAATCATAATGATATCATTAATATTTACTCTATAAATTGTGACTCATGCCAAAAGAATATTGAAGTTCCAATAAAAAAATCTCAGAAAGAGAATTCTTCTGGGGGAATCTTTAGAATTGTGGCCATTCATCAATGCATTGAGGAACAAGTAGCTTATCTCTTATTTTTCGATGATCATTTAGCCTTGAGACAAAAGATCGTTACTCCTGTAACAATTACTGGAATTCAAGAAAGCGACATTTTCAACGAGTTTCAAAAAACTAGTTTGAAGAGGTATGGTGGCTTTAATTTTCTTAGAAAAATATTCAATAAGGATTTAGCGAAAGTAATTTATGGCATTATTTTGGGACAACAAGTAGTAGTTGTGGGGAATAAGCTCGAAGTAGAAGCTTCAATTTATAGTTTAGAATTATTCGTTAGGCACAGAAATTATAGTTGTGATTCTTGGATAGAGGAAAAATCTCTTGCTGATATTATAGGAACAAAACCTGATTTTGCAAAATATTATCCAAATTCAATAATTGTTGATCTTTCTAAGAAAGAAATTTTCCGGGGAGAAGAAAATAGCTATGCTTTAAGTCTACTTAATTATCTCTGCGGTGTTTCTGACATAGAATCCTTCGAGGATATAATTAAGAATGAAATAAATGCTGTCTTAGAAATCACAAAAGAGTTTATCCTAGTTGAGGAAATAAGTGAAATAGAGTCTTATCTTTCAACATTAACTTTGGAAGAAGTTCCTCAAGAGGTTGTAGAATTAGTTGTGGCACTATCCGCACAATTGAATCACATTATTGCCCATTATTACAGAAGTAATTATGAAATTATTCCACCACAAAAAGCTGTAGAAATAATGCCAAATAGAATATGGTTTTTTGATTTTATTCTGCCAGAAGTTTATTTCTATGAGATAAAAGATGATTTGCCTTATAATTTCAAAGAGGAAAAAATACTAAATCGAATTAAAAAATTAATTGCCACTGAAAGATATAATCTATTATTACATGAATATTTTACACCAATGAATCATTATGTAATTGATTTACAATCCGAAAAATGTCTATTATTTTGTTTTCCAAGATTAGAAGATGATACTGCTCATATCGCTTACATATTGAAATTCCTACAAAATGGCATACAGAATAAATGTTTCTTGGAACAAAACAACCAATACATAATCGATCAAATCAAAAACAATTGGCCGGATGATTTTGCCTCTTTTATACTTAAACCGGAATTACAAATCCTAGTAGATGTGCGTGAAAAATTACCAGTATTTTTTGAAGATTCGATTCTTGATTCATATTTCTTTAGGACAAGAGTATGTGAACCTGATTTTAAGAAATTTATAACGGAAATAATAGATCTCATTCTAAAAGAATTTCATACTGAACCCAAAATGCATCATGTTGATGATCTCTATACCCTAAAGGGTGTAATAAGCGATTTGAAAGCTGATAATGCAGCAGAGAATGAAAAAATCGAAATAAAGTATAACCTTCATCATTACATCAATGAACGAGGTGAAACTAAAACAGTCAATCTTATTCTAGATCTCTATATAACAACAAAATACAATCAGTTCGGTCTTGAGACTTTTGCGTTATATGATTCTCTCTATAAGAAATTTGCCGAGCTCATTAAGAAAGCTATGAATAAATGTCTTTGATAATCATATGGATTTCTTGGTTGGTTTCTTAGTCTTCGTTTTAGTTGTTTTCTTTTTTGTCTTCTTCTTTTGTCGTCCTTTTTCAGCGCTTATTTGTTTGTAGTATTTATGAACTTCTTTGTTAACTATATTCTTGCAGAGAAACTCAAAAGTTTCTTTAACGTTAATATTACTTTTTGAAGAAGTCTCAATAAATCCGATTATGTTTAAATTATGATCTTCTTTTGAATTTATATATTCTTTAACCATTTCAGGTTCGATCTCTCTTTCATCCAAGAGATCATTTTTGGTGGAAACTATTACTATTGGAATATTTTCCTCACAGTTCTCTCTTACTAAGGGGATCCATTCATGATACAAAGAAAAGAAAGTATCAATCCTAGTACAATCATAAGCAAGAATGATGCCTTTACTTCCGGAAAGAAACCTATCCATTATTTGTCTAAATTGTGGTTGTCCTGCAAGGTCCCAAACAGACATTACTACTTTACCGAAATCAGTTTCAACGTTATGAGTGAAAAATTGCACTCCAATAGTGATTCTGTAATTATCAAAAAAGTCATCTAAAATATGCCCCATGGCTCTTTGACAAAGAGTAGTTTTTCCTACCCCACCAACGCCTGCAATTGAAATCTTAACCAAGTGACTTTTACTTCGTTCCAAAGGTAAACCTGTTTCAAGTGTCTTTCTAGTAATAGTAGACTTGGCATTGTTAGTCTTAGCTGAAGGCATATTTTATTTTAGTAACTCTTTATTTTTAACTTCTTTGTCTGATAAGATGATAGAAAAAACTAATAAAAATAGCCCAAAAATTAAAACAACAATGAAATATCTGAAGCAATTCTTTTTGCTTTTATAGTAATAAATGGCAATCTGCATTTCTTATCGCATTGTAGAAAGAGATAGATCTTCTCATTTGAAAAAGCAATATAATTAGCATCTTCAGCTCTAATAATAAAATGATTAATTTCTTTTTTATTGGCTTTTTGTAATTGATTCTTAAGACTCTTGAGTAATTCTAAGGCATCATGTTCATTTAGAGTTTTAGCAGAATCTCCCCAGCGATTATAGCAAAAAATCAATTCCCCTTGTGTAGTAAGGATATCTAATCTAAGTATTCCTCTCATAGAAATAAGATCAGAAACCATTTCACTAATTTCTTTGGGGTAATTCTCAGAGAGATGTGTATATGGTCCATTAGAATTGTGATTGTTATGACTGTTAGATTGTTTCCTTTTCCTGATCAAATACTAGAACCCTCAGTTAATAGTGGAGTATTTTTGTCGAGGACTTTTTCGACAATAATGATTTATGGTAATTGGCAGTTTAAAGTCTATTGAATAGTGTAAATTTGGAGTATTTTTGTACGCTGATAATTTTTGTTTAAATTTTTATATGCCTATTTTTGATAAATTAGATGTTTGCTTGTTCTTATAAAAATTCAATTAATGATTTATACACCTTCCATTCTCGTCGAAAAATCGACGAATATTTGGTGTATTTTTGTAAATATTTTAATAGATGAATGACTAATTAAATAATTCATCACTTGAATAAATTTTAGTGCTAACAATTTTAATAGTTGATGTGTATTAGACACATATGGATGATTTCTATGGTAAGACGTAAAATTATCTCTATAATCGGTGGGAGTGCCCAAACATCTTCAGTGGAAGACAGAGCTGTAGCCTTTACCATTGGTAAATTGCTAATCGATAGCGGTTATAGAATTTTATGTGGTGGATATGGTGGAGTTATGGAAGCGGTTTGTAAAGGCGCAAGATCTTCAAACAAGTATAGAGAAGGAGATACAATAGGCATCATATCGACACTTGAATCAAATGATGCGAATGAATTCTGTGACATAGTAATTGCAACAGGTATTCATTACGCTAGGAATCAAATTATTACAGCTTCTGGAGATGCTGTTGTCGCAATTGGTGGTGGATCAGGAACATTGAGCGAAATCGCTTTTGCTTGGCAAATGGGGAAACCCATATTCTCGTATAAGAAAACTGGTTGGTCTGGAAAATTATCTGAAATGCAATTAGATAATAAACGCTCCGACACCATAATTGGATATGATACTGCACAACAATTAATAGAAAAACTAAATGCACTATTTTAGTTAGTTGTTCGTTTTATTGTTCAATACTTCAACTAATGTTTTTCTCATTACTTATCTTCGTCGAAAAATCGACGTAAAATTAACGTCTCAAAAAAATGAGCCAAACTATCCTACCACGGAGGATATTCATTAGAGTGTTAATTTAACATTACAAACCGGACAGTCTGAGTTCTCATTCAGCCAATCTGCCAAATGCTCTAGTATCTTACACATATCTTCCTATAAATCTTCATCACAAACAGGGCATAAGGGATTATCTTTTAACCAATCTAAGAGATGATCATGATGGAAAAGAGATGCACATCTAGGGCAAATAAGAAAAACATGACCTTCTTTAACATCTTTCTTACATAAAGAACATACTTGATTCTCAAGCTCCCCTTGGAAAACAACTGGTTCAAGAACTAACTTGAAAATTTCTTCAGTATCCTTTTCTTTGTTAGTCTCTTGAATTAAATCATCATGTTCTGTTTGGTGCCATTTTTCTTCTCTTTTTCTTTTTATTCTTTGAATTATTATACCTGAAAAACCTAGTAAAGGTACTAGAAGTAATGGAAGAAAAACCCTTGTCATAAGTCTGTAGTAGCATTATAACGAGTATCTGTAATAGAAAGTACAATAATCACAATTATCTCTGAAATCATCATTAGTCCAAAAACAATTAACGGTGCAATAGACTTCCAGTCAGGCGATCTTCCCAAATTTCTACCCTTCAAAGAGATTATTTCTCCGGTTATTTAAAGCTATAGAAATTTGTATTCACAAACTGGACAATTCGTTTCAATCTTTAACCAATCCAGAAGATGCTCTTCATGATAATGAGCCTTGCAGGTGGGACAAATATAGATTATGTCTCCTGAACATATTTCTAATTTACAAATCATGCAAATGAATTCTTCTTCACTTTCATCAGTGAAATTACATTTATATTTCGCATTAAATTTCTCAAATTTTTGAATTTCTTTATTCTTTTTTCTATGACGTGCGCCTAAATAACTCCCAAAGAAAATACCAGGACAAGAAGGTAACATTCCAAATATTAATACAAAATAAAATGCTACATCCCCTAAAATTCCTGCTGCCATTAAAAGAGTTGATGTAAAAAAGATAAGTGCAGAAATAACTGACAGCAGATACCCCAAATTAGGTTTTTTTCTTTGTTCGTTTATTTTTTTAGACACCATATGATAATCCTTGTCCTAGTTATTTACTGTAAACTTCTATTTAAATCTAGTATTTTCACTTTCAAAACCATTACTAGGTTGTGAATTATTATTAATTAATAAAGAATGAAATCGGGGTCTTAAAAAAATGAGACTTCTATTTTATTTCTTCTTGTTTCTGCTCTTCAAAGCATTTTGATAATAATCAAAACCGCAAACAGGACATGAGGTATTGACTTGTAACCATTGAAAGAGATGTTCTTCATGATAATAGGAGTGACAATTGGGACAATTATGAACATCTTGGTTAATTTCGAGATCTCTTTTGCAAACCATGCAAACATAGGCTTTAGAGGTATCTTTCAGCCTAAAGGACTTATATTGGGATTTAATGAAGTCAATTTTTATAGGAATAGCTGGT
>DAOVHJ010000087.1 GCA_030671945.1 Candidatus Heimdallarchaeota archaeon | reverse complement strand
GAGATTTCATAGCAACCTTATTTGAAAGCTTCTCCTCTATGTTTTTGGAATAGATGCATGTTGGACCAAGTTTTTCATCAAATCTAACAAAGCATATGCCTCTTCTTTCCATCATAAATGCACCTATTAATTAATCAAATAGCTCATGTAGAAAAAATATTATGCTTCTACAGTATATTCTTTGATTTTCCGGAGTAATTCCTCTTTCCTAACAGGTTTCTTTAGGACTTCTTTTGCACCTGCTTTTATTATTTCATTTGCTCTTGTTGAATAGGCAGTTATTGCTACGACAACGGCATTCGGGTCAATTTCTAGTATTTTTTGAGTTGCAATAATCCCATCCATTTCAGGCATAAGTATGTCCATCAAGATTAAATCAGGTTTATGATTCTTAAAAAATTCAATTGCTTCAATACCATTCTCAGCTTCAAAAATGCAGAAATTATTTAAAATTAATTTAAAAAGTGCCCTTAAATCTTTATTATCATCTACGATAAGTATAATTGTCATATTATACCCCCACACATTAATCCAGTAGATAATAATACAAATACTTTTTGGGGATGAAAAAAAAAAGATATTTCTTCTATAATTAATTGCCTAAATAATGAATCTTTTAAATTGAGAAATGTTCATTTACGTGATTGCTATGAAGAAGAAACCAATAGGTTGGCTATCTAAAGGAAAATCCGTTGTTATTATGGGTTTAGATTATGCAGGTAAATCATCTTTAGTAAACCGATGGACAAGAGGTGTAGTTGAAAAAACAACAACTACTATTGGTCTTGATATTGAGCATGTTGAGATCAAACATAATAAGTTTAACTTAATTGATTTAGGTGGACAACAACCTTTCAGAATTACTATCTGGAAAACATATGCACAAATGGCTCAAGGAATTATCTTTGTTTTTGATATTACTGATCGATTACGAGTAAAAGAATCAGTTGAATGGTTCTGGAAAATAGTGGAATGGTTGAGAGAAGATGCGCCTATTGTCTTCTGTGCTAACAAGATTGATTTAAGAAAAGAAGGGAAAAAGGATCCAGCGATGTCTCTAGAAGAGATAATTAAGACCTTTGATTTAGAGAGATTCAGTCAAGAAGAATTTGTACAACACTCTTTTAGAATATTTGAAATTTCAGCAAAAGAAGGAACCAATGTAGAAGAATCCATGCAATGGATTTTTGGCAGAGTTATTGGTGCTCAAGAAAAATCAAAAATACAGGGTGTCATGATTTACTCTATAGAAAATGAAGAATTGATTTTAGAATTACCTTTAATGAAAGGTTATGATAAAATCAAAGAAGATGCGAATCTTATAGATATTGTTGAATATAACAGTAAGTTGTTTGATAAAAGTCAATCAACCATGCAATATTATGAACAAGAAAACATCGATGTTTACGTTTTTGCACGTGAAGGATACATTTGTCTTTTAGTTGCTGAAAAAGAAGGCGAATACAATTCGATAAGAATTGCTGGTCAAAGTATATTATCTGTTGTGAATGTGCTTGATCAAGAAGGGGAATTATCAACAGAACAATTAAATTGGGTAATCAAAGAAAGCTTTGGTGCTTAGTAATTTTACCATGAGGAATACCGGTTCATTTGTTTGAACCAAAACTTATTTTTTTATTATCACTTTTCATATTTAGGAAGAATAATAACCATATTCGTTTCTATATAATCATCTTTCATGGTATCTTTTAATAATAATTTACCATTGAAAGTATCGATCAAGCTTTTTATTAGGAAGTAGCCAAAACCATATTGTTGTGTGCTTGGATCAAAAATCGATTCATCATCTTCATTTTTCTCTTTATGAATAATGGATTTAATTTCAATTTCATATGAATTAGGAAGATTTTCATCTGAACTACTCAAGCTAATGCTTAATTTTTTACAAAAATCAGTCATAGGAATTGTCAAAGAATACAATACTTCAGAGAGAAGGATTTTTAATCCTTCATCTGTTCCTTGAGTGAAAAACTCTCCATTATTAAGATTATCAGAGAGAAATACCTCACATCCTGAATGAAGATTCAATTCATCTTTTGTATCTAAAATAAGTCGAACTAAATCGATCTTTCTAAAATCTTCAGAACTAACATCTATAGATCTCATATTATTAAATCGAGTAATCAATCGATCATTGTTATGAAAAATTCCTTTCAATTTTGAAAGATTATTAATCTGTTCTTGATTCAAATTAGTTGCTTCAAATAGATCGATTGTTTTTTTCAAAGTGAGTGAATTAACCTCGAATTCGTTCATAAGAATTGTAATTAGAAATTCAAGTTGATTATAGGATGCAAATAGATCATCAAGAGTTGCTTTAGTTTCAATTTGTTCTTTGTTTTTTTCCTTAAATTTATTAATAATCAAATGAATTTTCATGAGATCAATAGGTTTCTCAATAAAAATAAATATCCTATTAAAAATAGATAATTGCTTTATTATTTCCATTATAGGTTGTTCTGTAATAATAATTAGTTCAGTCTGTGGATATTCATTAGTTACTAATTGCAACAAGTCGACACCGAATAAGTCTGGCTGTTTATAGTCAATAAAAACAAGATGGGGTTTGTTTTTGCGAACTAAACTAATTGCTGTTTTTTCTTCAGCTGTTACAAGAATTTGATAGTCAAATTTTGATAAATCATCTTGTAAAAGATCCCGTACTTCCTTATTTTTACTAATGATGATTATCGTTAAACTATCTGACATAAAATCAAACCAATAATAGATAATTATAGATGTTTTTGTTAAAATCGTTTTTAAGTAAAGTAAACAAGTATTTTCATTTCTCAGGATTAGGCCAAATTAGTTCTTCTAATTCTTCTCCGCATTTGCTGCATGTGACAGTTTTTTCTATCATAGAGTCATCATAATCATAACTTACTCTTAAACCAAGATGACACAAGATGTCTGTCCGACAGTATTTGCAATGATGGTATCTATTTTTGGGCTCAAGGTCAGGGGGCCAAGTATATATCGAACATGCAACACATGTATCTCGAAAATCACATTGTAAATGTTTTCCTCTAACTGTCAATTTTATCACACTATCAAATACTCACAATTATAATTGACTTGTCTACTAAAGGACTTTATGATTTAGGTAAATTAAATCACTATAATACAACCATAAGAAAATGATAGAAAATGTTAAACACAATAATATTGTTGTTTATGGGGGATAATGGAATGTGTTAAAGAGAAATTTTAGAATTGTCAGATTCTGTTTGCTTTTATCATTAATTGTTGTTGTATTACCTCAAAGCTCGAAAAGTTGGTTTGCTGAGATTACAGAGAATCCTCAATTAGCAACAAATCCATCTTTTTCTACTCAGCAATGGTTGGCTATTGAAGCGATCAAATTATTCCCAGATGCTAAAATTCAATGGATAACTACTAACTATCTGAGTTATTGGCAGGGAGTAGAAGCAGCTCTGAATGGTGAAGCCTGCATTCAACATGGATTAGATAGTAATGATTATGGGGACATCAATAGTTATGTGTTATATCTTGATGTTTTAGGAACAAGTGTTACTAATGATTCCCTTGCTTTAAGGGCAAATGAAGAATATAATAAACTCGTTCTAGAATTAAAGAAAATAAATCCCGATTATTCCTTAGCAGCTTTCTATACTGGAGCTCTTAGTCATTACATTTCACAAGCGGGTGTTTGGGGAGCTATTTGGGATGAAACCTTGTGGGGGACATTAAGTCAAGAGAATTGGACAAATTTTGAATTAGCAATTGAAAGGGGAAACGTGATTAGTAATTTACCACAAATAGAGATTAATTTTAGATTTCTTAATTATACAAACATAAAGAATGATTATTTCGATATAGCACCTACCGTTGTAACAGATGAAGATGCATATAATGCAACAATTAATCTAGCTAAAAAAATTCATCTAGTTGCTCAAGGATTAGGTGATAATTTTAATGACACGATTCTTCATGCGAATCAATGGCCTAGTTCATATTATAATGATGTTAAAACTTGTTTGGAATATTCTGTAGAAGCAATTTATTCCAGCATTGAAGCAGCAATTATTGAAGCAAATTTACAATACATAAGTTTACCAGATCCAAGTTTCACGTTTTTTGATTCCGATGGACATCTAGAAATCCTTGAATTTGAAGCAACATTTTCTGATAATTCTAGCACTTATATTTTAGCTGAGGAAAACACAACAAAAGCAGAATTTTATTATTTGTACTATGATCAGTCCTCATTGATTGTTTCTATGTCGGATGAAAACAATCAATTTGTGTATAATAATGTTTCAAAGAAGTGGTTTTATCCAAAATCATTGACAAAAGGATTGGCATATAATACCACACATAGTGTCATATATTGCTTCCAAACCACAAAGTCATCTTATATTTGGAGTAATTTAACTTCGGATACTTTTCACTTAAATTTCTTTAATATGTCATTTCCAGATTTTCATTATAAGTATGTACAAGAAACATTTAGCGTAAACATAACTGATGCTACTCCTATTCTAGAAAATAATCCTGGTTACGAAATAGTAAATGATTCAAATGTGAATTTTGCTGAATGGATTTTGTATTATGGGGCTCGTGATAATCTGTATCCGAATTATATTTTTGGAGTCCCAATAATAGATACACAAGGTAATCCTATTCAAGGACAACTAAATTTTGATAATCAAACTAAAACATGGTCGGCAACTAATGTTGATATTGGATGGGTTTATACAAGTGATTTTATCGATTGTATTGTTGTGATTAAATTTAATCTTTCGAATTTACCCATTGGTACTGAAAGAGAGACACCATATTCAATTTATTATTATAATTATGCACGACATTATGGGGATCAATTATTCAAAACAAGAAACCATATGCTGACAAGCTCAAAACCTCTCCTTCATTATTTTGAAAAAAGCAATACTTTAGGAGCCTCTGCAATCACTGCTGTTCAAGATTACCAGAATATACAACTAAACTATCATCAAATATATGAAAAGGAAGTATATGGCAATGATCAAAGACAAGCTAAATGGCAGCTATTCTATTTCGATGGTACTGAAACATTTTATTCTGGGGATTTGGAATGGGATAATAACACAAATTCTTGGTTTATAGGAGAATTCGACGTAAGTCCATTGGGTGGACATGAGTACTATTTTAGATGTCGATTCAGAACGATGAATTCGGAATTAAGCACAGTGTTTTGGGGACCGATATCAGATATTGTTCAAATAAAAATGGGTTTTTCTCCAAACAATTTTTACATTTTGCTAATTATCATCCCTCTCTCTGCTTTCTTCATTTATAGATATATGAAAAAAAATAGACTATGATCCCTCAGAAAAAATATAATCCCTTAATTCAGGGATTCTTGGGATCAATTTTTTTATTCTTTAATTTTTCTGCTTCTTTACGAACTGTCTTCAGACTGTATTCTTTTCCAAGCTTTTTATAGAGAGATTTGAGTGATTTGATGAAGATCTTCTCTTTGGGAGAAATCGATACAGCTATCATGTAACAGCTTAATGCTTTTTCAAGATCATCTTTCTTTTCATATCCTTCTCCTAGGGAATGCCAAGCATGTGCATATTTTGGATTTAGTTCCAGAGATTTTTCCCAACACTCAATTGCTTTCTCGAGATTATCCATACCTAAGTAGACATACCCAAGATTATTATAAACATTATAATTATTAGGACTAATTTCAAGTGATTTTTCACTATATAACAAAGCGTCTTCGTAATTTTTGATTTTCATATACAAGTAAGCAAGTTGAGAGAGAGCAAGTTCATTCTTTTCATCGATTTCTAAAGCTTGTTTGTACATGTGGATTGCTTTATCTAATTCATCCATTTTAGTATCGATACTTCCAATATCAAAAATGAATGTAAGATTTTTCGGATCTAATTCCCAAGCTTTCTGATAGTGTTTGAGTGCTTCTTCATTCTTATTCAAACTGAAATAAGAAATAGCTATGTCAACTAAAACAACCAATAAATCCGGTTGGATCTCTAAACTTTGTTGATAATACTCGACAGCTTGCTCGTATTTTCCAGAGACAAAATAACATTTTCCTATCCTTGCTAAAACTTCGAAATCCTTTGGATTGCTTTCAAGAACAGTTTCAAAGAAACCAATTGCTTTCGGATATTCTCCCAAGTTGAAATGTGCTAATGCAATGTTGAAAAAAGCATGCATGTTTTTAGGATCTTTTTCAATAACTTTCTCATATTCAACAATTGATTCCTTATATTTGCCCATTCTTAGATATGAGAAGCCTAATTCAAAAGTAACTTTTATATCGTCGGGTGCTATTTCCAGCATTTTCTTCTGGTATTCAACTACCTTATCATAATTTTTCAAGTTCGTATACGCTAGAGCAATAAAGCTTAAGGATGATAAGAAATCAGGTTTTACTTTCAAGGCTTCTTCGAAATACTCGATTGCTTTTTCGAATTTCCCCATATGCCCATAAGCAATTCCAATATTATGCATTGAGAGATAATAATTTGGTTGTATCTTAAGCGCCTTTTCGTAATATTCTATCGCT
The DNA here is from genome assembly GCA_030671945.1 of Candidatus Heimdallarchaeota archaeon. Classification (GTDB taxonomy): domain Archaea; phylum Asgardarchaeota; class Heimdallarchaeia; order JABLTI01; family JABLTI01; genus JABLTI01. The sequence goes on along the minus strand of DAOVHJ010000087.1, from coordinate 2,374 downwards.
TTTTTGTATTCTTTCTTGGCTAAGTGAACATTCCCAAGATTGTTCAATGATGGAAAATTTTTCTTATCAATTTTGATAATCTGCTCATAAGTTTCCTGTGCTAATTCAAAATTCTGTTTCATCTGATAGAGCTGAGCTTTTCGGAAAAGTAATTCAAGATCTCCAGGCTTTATTTTTAATCCTTGCTCTATGTAATCCAAAGCGTCATCAAATTTCCCAATTACTTTATAGCAAGTTTCAATGTTCAAAATTGCTGCAATATATGCTGGATTTAGCTTCAAACATTTTTTCAAATTCTTGATAGCATTTTCTGCATCCCTTAACTGCATGTAAACTAAGCCAAGACCATTCCAAGAAATGTAATCCTTAGGTTCAATAAGAAGTGCTCGTTTATAATACTCAATCGCTTTACCTGTTTTATTTTGATTTAATACACACAATGCTAGATTTGACCAACTCTTAAAATCATTAGGATTGATTTTTACAGCTCTTTCATAACAAGAGATAGCTCTCTCCAAATCACCAGTACTTTTCACACTATTGCCAAGATAAAACCAAATATCACTGTAATTTGGATTTACTGAGATAGCTTTTTCTAAATTAGTAATAGCTTGATTAAATTTTCCTTGATAGATATATGCAATTGCTAGATTAACCAAAGCATCAAGATGCTTTGAATCAAATTCTAAAGCTTGCTTGTAGTAATCAATCGCTTTATCCAATTTGCCAATATAACTATAGATAACTCCCATTTTGGTTAGCGCTAATGGATCCTTTGAGTTTAAAGCTAATGCTTTTTCATATTGATTTAGAGCTTTTCCTAGCTCGTGATGTTCCAAGTATGTATTCCCATTACCAATAAGATTATCAAAGCTGCTGTTTGGATCCAACTTAATTTCCTGTTTAAAATCTGAAGAAACTTTACTTGCCTTTTTCACGGCAATATAATTGTCACCTTCTTCAGGAATATTCTCTTTTTCATCTTTATTGTCATCAAGATATTTTTCAAACATTGGAAATACCCCAGCTATAATCTTCTCTATAAATTCACAATATTTAAATTACTGTTTTTTTTATAGCTAAATGTCTTATTAAATGAAGTGTTATAAAAAAAATTAAACTAAAATCGAGTCAAAAACCGAAATAACTATAAAACTCAAAATGCTCAGTAAGAAAGTTAGTATCCTATAAACTAGACATGACAAAAACAGGAGATTCTTATGAAGATAATTTGTAATCCCGCTTCTTTTGGTGGCAAAGCAAGAAAGGATTGGCCAAAGGTAGTCAAGGTTTTAAAAGATGAAAAATTCGATTTTGAAGTTGAATGGACAAAAGGAGTAAATGATGCAGTAGAGATTGTGAAACGATCAGTAGATGAACATGATTTATTCATTGTCTATGGTGGCGATGGAACAGTTAACGAAGTTGTCACCGGCATTGGTCAAACAGGTTTCAAAAGCACCATGGGAATAATTCCAGTCGGAAGAGGAAATGATAACGCTTTCAATATACGACAAACAAACAATATTGAAGACATTGTTGAAATGATAAAGGCAAAAGAAGAAAGAATTATCGATTGCATGGAGATTGATGATGGTAAAAGGTATTGTATGGGAGTCGCTGGTGCAGGTATTGATTCTGTTGTTGCGGATCGAACATATGGTAAGAAAACAAGAATTGTATATCAGCTTGCATTAATGAGATCATTCTTCACTTATCGTCCTAGACACATGCATATTGATATCGATGATGGAAAAGAAATTATTGATGGTAAATCATTAATTACATCCATTGGTAATGGTCAAAGAGTTGGAAATGGAAAATTTGTAGCTCCGAACGCAATAGTGGATGATGGTTTGCTAGATATAGTAGTTGTTGGAGATACAGGAATTCTTGATTCTTTAATTACCTCGAGAAAACTAAGTGATGGGTCTCACTTATCACATCCAAAAGTTCACGAATACAGAGGAAAGAAAGTTGTTCTAAGTACTGAATCCACAAAAAGATTGATTGCTCATTCAATGGGTGAATTACTAGGACCTTTACCACACACTTTTGTCTGTAAACACAAAGTACTGAAAGTACTAAAAATGCCTGACAAAATATTAGAGAGAGAAGGCTGGTTATACGATAACACCTTTTCATCTAAGAAATAACAAAAAATGATTTGATAACTCATCAAGTCATTTTATTCATTCTTTTTATCACAGTTGTAAGCCTAAACTTGAAACTCGATTCATTGTAATAAGGTTTGAATCCTAATCTTTCATTAAGAGAAACCATAGGTGCATTATGATCTGCGTTACCAGTAACGATGAATCTTGCATCTGGGATATGATTTTCAATATAAACCAACATCTCAGCTTTGAGCCAT